>DATJWE010000102.1:0-9225 GCA_035501475.1 Puia sp.
TCTTAGCAGACAAAGCATTGAAACCAGCGGAAAAGATTCCGTGACGAAAATTGAAAAAAAACCCATGCCTGTGATTATTCCAAAAGCGCTCTCCAGTCGCAGCAACGAAGTAGTGAGAACAATTTCCGTACACACACCTGATGTTGTACTGAATATTTATGACGATGGTGTAATTGATAATGATACTGTTTCTGTTTATTATGATAAGAAATTAATTATATCTAATGCCCGCCTGACCGACAAACCAATCGTTGTCAAACTTCATATCGATGAAAGTGACGAAGCTCACGAACTCGTGATGGTTGCTGAAAACGAGGGTGATATTCCCCCAAATACTTCTCTGATGATTGTAAATGCCGGCGAACAACATTATGAAGTCAGGATTGTATCGACAGAACAAAAGAACGCGGTGGTCATGTTCAAATATCAAAAGCCCCAATAAGTTTTTACTGCTCGGATTAGCGAGTGAAAGAATATTCTTCGGCGGTTGAAATGCAATCTTAACATGCCGCTTACATAAAAAATTCCACATTGCTGTAATTAACTATTAACTTCCTGTAAAATTCGCAGATGCATCTCCGTTCTGTGATATTACTGCTTCTTGTTATCCCCTCCCGCCTGATTGCAGACGACCTGAACGGAATTTGGAAAGGATCGCTGACCCAGGATCCCGGCGGATGCTATCCCCGCTACTCCATTGAATTACAAATCAACTTCAACAACAATAATATAATTGGTAAGGCTTATGATTTCTATGATACCACGAAATACATTAAAATCAGTTTCACCGGCCGTTATAACCCGGTTACGCACAGGCTGGTCCTGATAGAAAACAAAGTGTTGGAGGTGAATATTCCAATCGACTGCATTCCCTGTATCAAGACTTACGATCTGATCTATTCAATAAAAGGGGATGAAGAGACCCTCGCAGGTGATTGGAAAGGTCATATAATCAACATGCAAAATGCCTGTCCGCCGGGAAAAATATATTTGAAAAAAGCAAGCCACTCTGATTTTGTGGTGGATATTGAACAAAATGATACGCTGGAAGCGATTCAGGAGACCCTTCATTTGAAGCCAAGGAGTAAAGAAATGGTAAAAACGGTGACAGTCAATTCTCCCAAAATCCAAATTCAGTTATACGACAATGCAGAAATTGATAATGATACCATTACCGTTTTCATCAATAATAAACTGCTGTTATACCGGCAAGGCCTAACCGATAAACCGCTTACCATTAATTTTAATGCTTTTGCAAACACTGAATATGAACTGGTCATGTATGCCGATAACCTGGGGTTGATCCCACCCAATACGGCTTTGATGGTCGTTACTGCCGGTACTAAAAAATTCGAAGTGTTTCTTTCATCAAGTGAAGAAAAAAGCGCTACGGTGAAGTTCGTCTACAAAAAGCCGGATAATCAGTAGAGGAATTGGCTATAGACAATAAGCAATGTTCAGCGTCTGTTGCCCATTGTCTATTGCCAATTGCTCATTGCCCGTTTCTCCTATTGCTTCCTCGGAATCTTGTCATCTCTTTGTGCTGCATTGTAAATAAAAGAGGCCATAATCGTAGCAGCCTGTTCCAGGTCGGCTGCCTGCAGATGATCATATGAATCCATATTGCTGTGATGAGTGCGGGTATCATATTCAATCGGATCCTGTATGAATTGGAATCCAGCCAATCCTATTGCATCAAAAGAGAGATGATCTGTGCCGCCGGTATTTTGTAAAGTAAGAGTAGACGCACCCAGATCAGCAAAAGGTTCAAGCCATTTTGCAAAGACCGGTTTGACATTTGCATTGCCTTGTAAATACACGCCACGTATTTTACCACTTCCATTATCAAGATTCAGATACACCGATAATTTATCTCCTTCCGCATTATATTTTTTGGTGACTGTATCGGTGAAATGATTCTTCACATAGTTTCTTGATCCGAACAATCCTGTTTCCTCACCTCCCCATAATGCAATCCTGATAGTACGTCTCGGCTTGATATTGAGCGCTTTGAGAATGCGGATGGCTTCCAATGCAGCAGCGCTGCCCGCGGCATTGTCAGTCGCACCTGTGGCGCCTTGCCAGGAATCGAGATGCCCTCCTACCATGACGAGCTCATCCTTTAATTTTTTATCAGTTCCTTTAATTTCTGCAACAACATTATATCCTTTTACATCATCAGTATAGAATTTAGATTGAACATCCAGATCAAGTGTCACCGGAATATTGTGTTGAATGAGGCGCTGAATAGTCATGTAATCTTCGTAAGCAACTGCGATATCAAGAAAATTTTCCGGAGTATTCGGAGCAAACTGCCCTCCACCCTGTACGAACACAGTTCCTTCGCCATTTCTTGTACTTGTACTCAGCACTGCTATTCCTCCTTCTTTCTGAATCATTTCTTTCAATTTATTCTGTAACTGCATTTGTGCCCGGCGATTTTGAAAATTGCCCCTGTTACCCTGCGGCGGCGTCTTAGGATCATAATCAGCCATCTTTTTTAATTCTTCATCAGTAAATCTTGTTGCATCCGGTTTATAGCTTGGAATAAGCGTGTCTGTTCGGGGAGTGATGATAATTTTTCCTTTTAATTTGCCACGATAGGTTTCCAGCTGCGCGGAGTCCTGCGCATAGACCAGGATGACTTCTGCATGCTGCAATCCATTCGTTCCTGTTGTCCAGGTTTTCGGAAATGCGATAATTGGTTTGTAAAAAGGAGCAGTTAGTGCGATGTAGAATTTCTGCAATTCCCATCCTTTGCCCCAATCCCCCCAGGGCTCAAGTTTTGCATCCTGCAATCCCCATTCCGTCAGTTTTTGTTTTGCCCAGTTGGCAGCCCGGAAATAACCGGGTGATTGCATCAGCCTGGGTCCGCTGGCATCCGTAAGATAAAATGCAATATCCATGACCTGTGAATGATGCAAACCTTCTTCCCGGATTTTGCTTGTCATCTCCGGATCCGGAGTATCATTCTGCGCCCATAAACAAATGCTGAAAAACAAAACAGGTAAAAAAAATAGCTTTCTCATGTGTTAGTTTTTTTGAAGACTGGCAAGGTATGCCTTTTGCGAAGGACATGAGTTTGACCCTGTATAAATGGCAAAAAATATATTTTAACGGATGAGTCAAAAAACTAGAATCTGAAATTCCAGGTAATTGAGGGGATAATGGGGAAAAGGGAAACCTGCTTGGCCTGTACCTTCAACGTGCCGTCGTAAGGGCTTCCAGTCTGATCAAAATAAATGAAATAAGGATTCAGGCGGCTGTACACATTGTAAATGCTGAAGACCCAGCTGCCATGAATTTTTTTGTTCGGTTTATAAGTCGGAGTATAAGTCGCTGCAAAATCCAGGCGATTATAGGAAGGCAGACGATATTGGTTGATCCTGCTGTATTCCTGTGTAAGCACTCCGCCGATCACATAAAACTGAACAGGAAGAGAGGTTGCATTGCCGCTGGCGTATACAAATACAGCAGATAATTTCCAATGGCTGTTCACTTCGTACGCTGTTACTACCGAGAGATCATGTCGGCGGTCATATTTTGCAGGATAAGTATCCCCGTTATTCAACTGTGGAAATTTCCTCCACGTCCACGATAAAGTATAGCCGATCCAGCCGGTCAGCCGGCCCCTGGATTTATTTATATAAAATTCGGCACCATAACTCCATCCTTTTCCGAATACAAAGGAGGCTTCCGGATCACTGAGCGAAGGAGTGTATCCCTCCATATATTCGATCTGGTTCTGCATGTTTTTATAATACAGTTCTACCGAAGTTTCATACATATTATTTTTAAAATTTTTGAATAGACCTGCAGCGTATTGCCAGGCAATCTGGGGTTGAACCCTGTAGGTGCTGGGAACCCAAAGATCTGTGGGCAATGTGGTTCCGGAATTGCTGACGAGATGAATATACTGGAGGTTTCTTGTTACTGAAGCCTTAACAGATGTTTCATCGTTTATGGCATACCGTAAGGTCAGCCTGGGTTCAAGTCCGCCATAAGATTTTACAACCTGACCTCTTTTATACACGTTGCTGTCAAGTTTGTTGCCATTGGAGTCTGTCTGGTAAATGGTATAAGGTCCGATCTGCTCAAAGCCGCTCCAGCGAAGACCTGCATTTACTTGTATTTTTTCACTGAGTTCCCAGTCATCCTGAATATACAAGGCCATCTCATTGGCATATTTTTTATTTGAATTATTAGGAGTGAACTGTGTGGAATCCTGGTTGCCGGAAAGAATATTGGGAGTAAACGTGTGGTAAGTGAATAGTCCTCCGAATTTGATTTTATGCTGAGGACTTGCATAATAATCAAAATCAGTTTTGGCTGTCAGATCATGAATCCCCGAATTGAGATCCAGATTGAAGTTATCCTGCGAAGCATCAAATGCGAATTTATAGTCATTATACAATAATGTAGTGTTTGCAAATAATTTCCGGTTGAAGACGTGATTCCATCGCAGCGTAGCCGTTGTGTTACCCCATGGAATATTCGTTCTGAAAGAACGCTGGGAATTGTTGAACGTAAAAACATCACGGCCAAAATATCCACTCAGGTAGAGCCGGTCTTTTTCTGAGAACTGATAGTTTACTTTGGTATTAAGATCATAGAAATAGTACCCCGAGCCGTAGAACTGGCTTGATTTGGGAACAAAGGGTTTTATCAATACGTCAATATATGTTCTGCGCGCCGAAACAATAAATGAAGCTTTTTGTTTTTTGATTGGACCCTGGATGGAAATCCGGGATGCAATCAATCCGATTCCACCATCCACCTGAAATTTATTCATATTCCCTTCCTTCATCGATACATCGAGTACCGATGAAAGCCTGCCGCCATATTGCGCCGGCATTCCCCCCTTGATCAGGGAAGTGTTTTTGATCGCGTCTGAATTAAAAATGGAAAAAAAGCCGAACAAATGACCTGTATTGTACACAATCGCATCGTCGAGCATGATCAGATTCTGGTCGGGGCCACCGCCACGAACGTACAAACCTGTATTACCTTCGCCGGCATTACTTACTCCGGGCAATAACTGCAGCGTTTTCATAATATCCACTTCACCAAACAACACAGGAAGTGATTTTACCTGGCTCATTGACAAATCGATTTTGCCCATCTGTGCATTCCTGACATTGGCATCCCGGCGTTTTGAATATACTATCACTTCCTCGTTGGTGGAAATCTTCGGGGCCAGCAAAAAATTTAAGCTTGAATTACCAGACAATTCAACTTCCTGTTGTTTCGACTGGTATCCTACAAAAGAACACAATACCGAATAATGTCCTTCCGGTAAAGTAATAGAATAGAAACCATACTGGTTCGTATTCACCCCCTTTTCCTTTCCATTGATAACAATTGTAGCGCCGATCAGTGTTTCAACCGAAAGAGAATCCTTCACATATCCGGTTATGGTAAATTTATTCTGGGCTAATCCAGTTATCATAGTCAGGCAGAACAGCAGTTCCAGTATAAGCTTTTTCATACAATTCAGAACAAACGGTGACGGGAAACCGAAAATATCCAGGTCATCGCCGTCGAAGATTTTTTCCTTTCTATGTCCTGCAAACAGATTGTTCCGCCGGCACGGAAGCAAATTATTCGAAATTATTTTTTTGAAAAGTCCAGTGAATCTACAATTTCTCCGCATCCAAGCATTTTGTCTTTGAATGTGGGATGTTTCCTTCCCAAATAAGGGTTCACTATTTTGTTTGAGTTGCTTAACCAGTAAGCTTCCAGCGAATCCTTAAATGTCATGGTGCATTTGATATGATAAATTTTCTCGCCATCATATTTTACAACCCGAATCAGATCATACAGATCACTGGTAATAATGTTGAACTCATTCCTTTTTTCTTCGATGGTTTGCTCTCCGATAAGTCCTTCGATCTCGCCATTGATCCCTGTGAGATAATTTTGGGCAGTCTGGATAACGCCTGAATCGGCTTTCAGTTCTGTCAAAGGCAAACCGGCTGCAAGTTGCTGCAACGATCTGGCCGATTGATTCGCACCAATAGTATCCCAGTCAACAAATGCATTTTTCAGTGCATAGTATCCATCCAGTAATTTTGAAAATGAGGAATCGAAAGCGCTTGAATTTTTACTGATTTTCAAAGGGGAATCAACATTCTCAACGGGCTTGGTTTCTTTTTTAGTAAGCAGATAATATCCGGTAGCCGCCGCAATAACAACTATGATGATGAGTAAAACCGGTTTCTTCATGAAAAGAATTTAATCAAAGATAGCAGTTAAAGTAATCCGAAGAGTTTGCTTTAGCTTTGCATTTTTATTTAACAAAAATTTTTTTGCGTTCATGCTGGCGGGGCTGCAAAATGTAACATTTGAATTCGGGGCGAGGACAATTGTAAAAGATGCGACATGGCATATTCAACCCAATGAACATATCGGTTTGATCGGTTACAATGGAGCGGGTAAATCCACTTTGTTGAAACTCTTCGCAGGAGAATTTTTTCCATCCTCGGGAACTGTGGAGCGGGGACGTACTACTACCATCGGTTATCTTCACCAGGATCTCCTAAGCTTTGACACGGGTAATACTATTCTGTCTGTTGCCATGGGGGCATTCGAAAAAATTTTTGAACTGGAAAAGGAAATCGAAGCCCTGGGAAAAGAAATCGAAAAAAATCATTTGCATTCAGCAACTGGCGACCAGGATCAACTTGTGCATTTGTATTCAGATAAGTTGCATGAATTGGAATTGCTTGACGGATATAATATTCAGCATAAAACGGAAGAAGTGCTGCATGGGCTTGGATTCACCGCGCAGGATATGGAAAGGCCTTTTCGCGAATTCAGCGGGGGCTGGAGAATGCGCGTACTGCTCGCAAAAATGATTTTACAAAAACCCGATCTTCTCTTGCTGGATGAACCAACCAATCACCTCGATCTCCCATCCATTGAATGGCTTGAAAAATACCTGCAGCATTACCAGGGCTCCGTGATTATTGTGAGTCATGACAAATATTTTCTGGACAGAATGGTAACCAGGATTGTTGAATTGTACCAAGAGTCATTACATATTTATAATGGCAACTATTCTTTTTATGAAAAAGAAAAGGAGCAAAGGATAGAATTGCAGCAGCGGGCTTACGAAAACCAGCAGGAATATATCCGCCAACAGGAAAGATTCATCGAACGATTTAGGGCGAAAGCAACCAAAGCAGCTGCCGCACAAAGCGCAATGAAAAGATTGGAAAAACTGGAAAGAATTGAGGATGTGGACATTTCACGCCCAAGTATCCGCATCAATTTCCGCATCGAGAAAACACCTGGTAAGGTTCTTGTAACACTGAAACACGTAAGCAAGAGCTTTGGCAAGATTGAAATTGTGAATAATACGTCGGCAGAAATTGAAAGAGGCGATAAAATAGCTTTGATTGGCGCCAATGGAAAAGGTAAATCCACCTTATTGCGCATGATTGCCGGGACAGAAACATTTACAGGGGAAAGAATTCCGGGTCATAATGTCGAAGAAAGTTTTTATGCACAACATCAGTTGGAAGCATTGGATTTGCAAAATACCATTCTGGATGAAATGAAACTGGCCGGCAGCCAGAAAACAGAACTTGAACTGAGAAATTTGCTCGGTTGTTTTCTTTTCAGTGGAGATGATGTCGAAAAAAAAATCCGGATATTGAGTGGTGGCGAAAAGGCGAGAGTAGCCCTTGCCAAAACCATTATCAGCAAAGCCAATTTTCTTTTACTGGATGAGCCGACCAATCACCTTGACATGCATTCCTGTGAATTGCTGATAGAAGCATTGAATAAATATGAAGGCAGTTATATATTGGTTAGCCATGACCGTTATTTCATTTCAAAAACTGCAAATAAGATCTGGGAAATAGAAGATCATAAGATAAATGAATTCAAAGGAACTTATGAAGAATGGGTATCCTGGAAAGAATACAGGGCGGAAAAAGAAGATTCCATAAAAAATGAACCTGTAAAAGAAAAGGAGGGCTTATCCGGGTCAACGATAAGTAACAAGCCGGCGCAGGATTCAGCTCCACAATCAACGACCGGGAATAATAAGCCCATCAACAAAGAAATCAAAAAGGAACTGCAAAAACAACAGCGTATTTTCCAAGAGCTCGAAACCAAAATCGATGAGTTGAAAGCAAAGGCCGCCCAACTGGAGCAATTATTGTCAACTCCGGAGACTTATTCGGATAAGAACAGGTTCATTCAAACAGAATCAGATTATCAAAAGGCTAATGCAGAGCTGGCAAAATTGAATGAGCAATATGAATCCCTGTTTGAGAAAATTATTGAGCTGGAAAGGAGATGCTGACTGGTTTTAAACAACGGCTGCGTGAATTAACAAAAAATAATTTATCCTCATCAGCCAGGAGTATTAAATTGTACAGTAATAATTGTGTGATACCTGCATGAAACAGCTGGTCATTTATTTTTTTGTTTCATTTACCTCTCTTGTTACGTTTTCACAAAACGATTCATCGTTGCACCGCCCGAAAATCGGGCTTGCGCTTAGCGGTGGAGGAGCAAAGGGACTCGCGCATATCGGCATTTTGAAAGCCATCGATTCTGCGGGGTTGAAAATCGATTATATCACAGGAACAAGCATGGGAGCAATCATTGGCTCATTGTACGCTGTGGGCTACTCCGCCGATTCAATCGAAAAAATTGCCAGGAAAATAGACTGGGACCAGGTCTTATCCAATCAATATCCGCTGAAAAATATTATCATGGAAGAAAAAAGTGAGTACGGCAAGTACGAATTGGAATTACCCTGGGTGAATCATTGGTTTCGCTTGTCCACAGGCGTTTTGGAAGGGCAGGAATTGTGGCTGAAGTTCTCTCAACTGCTTTTCCCCGTCTATAACATCAAAAATTTCACTCAGTTTCCCATCCCCTTTAAATGCATTGCAACCGATATTTCCACAGGTGAAGCAGTCGTTCTCGACAGCGGTGAAATCATTTCGGCTGTGCGTGCCAGTATGGCTATTCCCTCTCTCTTTACTGCAGTTCCTTATAACGGCAGGCTGCTGGTCGACGGAGGCATTGTCAGAAATTTCCCTGTTCGGGATGTAAGAGAAATGGGGGCGAATATTGTCATTGGCAGCAATGTGGCCAATGGCCTGCTGAGTGTGGATAAAGTTAATAATGCACTGCAGGTTTTGCTTCAGGTTGCTTTTTTTCGCGAAGCGGAAGACACCAAGACGGAAGTGCCTCTATGTGATA
>DATJWE010000103.1:0-8266 GCA_035501475.1 Puia sp.
TTCCTGCAATTGCCAGGGGATTAAATAATCGAAACTAAGTGAACTGTTCCTGGGTTGTTTGGGAACCACCGCTGTCACTTTCAAAATCGTCTGGTTGTCCAGCTTCACTAATTTGCCAATTGGATTTTCATTGCCAAAAAGTATTTTGGATGTCTCATCGGTCAACACAATTGAATAGGGTTCATGCAGAGGATTTTTATCGCCATCAAGAATTTTTAGTGAAAACATGTTTACTGCTTCTTCGCCGATAAAATGTCCGTACTTCCTTAGTTTTTTTTCCTTGTACATCAGCGAATGCATCTGTCCCCAATCGCACATGGCCACTGCTTTGAAATCGGGATATTTATTCTTTAGTTCCTCCCCCATAGGATAAGGCAATGCCTGTTGTGAGCCACGAACTCCGTCAAAAGTCTGGTGCATCATTACCTGATAAAGAGTTTCGTAATTTTTAAAATGCTTGTTAGCTGAAACTTCATCGTAAATCCACAAGCCGATGATCATCGCCACAGCCATCCCTGAAGCCAGGCCGGCAATGTTAATGATGGAGTAAATTTTATTTTTCAGAAGATTTCTCCAGGCGATCTTGAAATAATTTTTAAGCATACAGGAAATTTTGGCGGTTCTGATTTTTGATCTGGTGATGAATTTTATAGAATCCCAAGGTCAACAGCCTGCTCTTTTAAGTGACAATGATCTTACTGCAACGCTTTTGACGAGATGATGGAGGTTTTTGTTACAAATACAATCCAGTCCCGATGCCAGGTCGCCTAGCTGTCACCAGATTAATGTCAGTAAAAAAATAGAATTGTTGCATCAGAAGAGGGGAATCGGGATGCGGGTAGCGGGAATCGGGATGCGGGTAGCGGGAATCGGGGGGCGAGTGATGGGGGTTTGTTCCGCTGGTTTCGTTAACAGATAAAAAATCCTTAAGTCTTCTTTGGGCTTTAGGGCCAGAATTGATTTATCTTTTTTTTGAGGAAGGCCACGCTGCGTTCCAGCTGATCGAAGCCGTTCACTCCATCTTCAATGCTGATCCAGCCATTGAAGCCGGCATTTTTTAAAAGAGAGAATATTGCGTCATAGTCATTCAGTCCTTTTCCAATTTCACCATGAGCGAGCCGTTTCACGTATCCGGCAACCCCAGCTTCTTCTTTTTTCAAATCCTCAACTGTTCCTTCCAGCAAATACCTGTCGCTCGCATGCATAGTCACTACGCGGGGAGCCACGCGCTTTAACAAATCCAAGGGATCCTCCCCGGCAAGAAAAGCATTGCTGGGATCGAAATTCACCCCGAAATTCGGATGCCGGATTCTTTCAACCAGTTTACAGAAGACATCTGCCTTCTGCGCAAATTCGGGGTATTCCCAGAAATCATCCTTGTAATGATTTTCAAGGATCAGCGTGATATTTTTTTCCTCAGCATAGGGCAGGCAGTCAACAATACAAGCTGCTGCCAGGTCTACACCTTCGTCAATCGAGAGGCCCGGTCTTCGTTGTCCGGAAAGCACACGACAATAAGATGCCCCCAATGTTTCCGACATATCCATCCATCTTTTCTGTTTTTCAATTTCTTTGATCCGAAAACTTTTTTCAGGATGAGTGAAATCGGGTGAACAGCAGAGCATCGGGATTTTTCTTCCATCTTCCTCAACTTCTTTTCTGAAAATTTTCCATTTTTTTTCATCCTCCATCTCCAGGAAGCCTGCATACCACTCGAGTCCATCGATATCCAGGGTCCGGGTCATCTCAATCCATTCGGAAAGCAGCATGGTGCCATCCTTACACAAAGCTTTCATATATGCTTTTGGAAATGCAGCAAGCTTTGGCATGAAGGAATTTTTTATTTCGAAGGAATGGTAGAGCTGTCTTTCGGCGGATTGCGCCCGATAAATGGATATTGCTCGATGTCCATAACCTGACCGCTGACAGGTCCGCTTTCTTCTGAGAGCCAATATACGGAAGCCGATGCAATCTCTTCAGGCAATAAGATCCTTCCTGAAGGGGCATATGTTTTCGGAAGCTCAGCATACCAGTCATCTTTCAGACCATGATCCCGTTTGCGTTGGATTTCCCGCTCAGTCAATACCCAGCCGGGATTGATTTGATTCACCCTCACTCCATACTCACGGTAAAGGCTATCCCCTAAATTCCTTGTCAATGTCATTAACGCCCCTTTAGACACACTGTAGGCCAAAAGATTGGGCTCACCGCTATAGGCATTGACCGAACCGATATTCAGTATGCAGCCTTTTGTTTTGGCAAGCTCGGGCAGCGCTGACCTGATCAATGCAAATGGAGCCAGGAGGTTGATGCCTAAAACTTTTTCAAATACGTCGAGACCGGTGGTTTCAATATTGGATGAATGAATGATTGCTGCATTATTAACCACTGCATCCAGTTTACCGAATGTTTTTACCGCGAGATTCACCAGATGAGCGGCTGCACCCTCGTTTGCAATGTCTTCAATATGCAAAATGGATTTCTCTTTCCCGGCCTGCGATATAACGGTCTCGCCTAAGTCTTTTTCCAGCCCATGCACTACCACGCTTGCCCCTTCCGCTATGCATCGCAAGGCAATGGCTTTGCCGATTCCGGTGGTACTCCCGGTAACGATAATTACTTTGTTCAGCAACCTCATGTTAAACAGGTTTGAGAATACTTTTTACTACTTCTCCCATATGCATTTTTTCAAAAGCTTCATGCCACTGCGCAATAGGCCATATGCCCCCGATAATGGGCTTCACATCCAGCTGGCCGCTGGCAAGCATAGCGATGACTCTTTCCCAAACCGGCCAGTTATGACTGAAACTTCCCTGTAGCCTGATATTTTTTTGCACAAGAGGATCGAGTGAAAAATTTATTGGCTGCGGTCCCCAGCCTACTTTACTGATTTGTCCATTGGGACGAACAAGATCCAACGCAATTTTTAATGTCGCACTGATTCCCGCTGCATCAATCACACAATCCACACCGAGGCCATCTCTTTCTTTCGCCCAGTCTGAGGCATCTCCTGTAATGATCTTGCAGCCATATTTTGCAGCAACAGTAAGTCTCGCGCCATCAGCAGGCAGTCCGACGACAGCCACTTCCGCTCCCGAAAGCTTTGCCACAGCAGCGCATAGAATACCGATTGTTCCCGGGCCCAGGACGATCACGCGGTCGCCTGGTTTGATATGCGTATTCTCCACTACGGCATTATAAGCTACACAACAAGGTTCGGTTAGGCATGCCTGTTCGAAAGCAAGTTGTTCGGGAATCCGGTGCAGACAACGGACAGGCACTTTGACAAACCTGGTCATGGCGCCATGCACACCATAGCCGAATCCTTTGCGTGAAGGATCGAGATTGTAGAGACCCCGTCTTGTCATCGGGTTATTGATATCTATGATCGCGGCCGTTTCGCTTACTGCCCTGTCTCCGGCTTTCCAGCCGCTGACTCTTTTTCCCAGTTCAACGATATGTCCGCCGAACTCATGTCCCAGCACAACCGGATAATTTACCGGCCAGCTATGATCACTCATCCACTGGTGAAGATCACTTCCACAGACGCCCACATTGGCAACTTCGAGCAATACTTCTTCATCGCCGATTTCAGGTTTTTCCATTTCCCTGATCTCCACTGATCCTTTTTGGGGAGCGAAATTCACTACTGCCGGTGAAATGATTTTTGTCATCGTGCAAGGATGATTAATCACTAAAGTTAATGAAGCTACTGATTTCTCCAGGCGTGAATCTTTTCGCAGATGAGGCGTAATGAGTCTTCAAGGTTTCCGCCAGCCGTTTTGAACGCATCCGCATCGATGGTGAGTGGCGCACCCAATACAACCAGGGGCGCACCATAAGACGGACATTGAATTGCCTGTTCAATGGATAATCCACCCACGGCCTGCACCGGTATCTTCACTGCATTGACCACTTCGCGCAGTTGATCCAGCGGACTTGGCATCCGCTTTCCCTGTGCTGCAATACCACGTCGCTCATCAAAACCAATATGGTGAACAATATAATCACAACCGAGGTCCTCCAGCCATTTTGCAGTTCCGACCATGTCGGGACATCCCAGGTTATCTCCCATCACCTTCACTCCCAAATCATAACCCGCATGCACAACCGCTTTGATCGTTTCTTCATGGGCCCGGGCCATGACGACCACATGTGTGGCGCCGGCCTTCGCCATCATCTCAGCTTCCAGGTATCCGCCATCCATGGTTTTGAGGTCAGCGACGATCGGCATACGGGGAAAATGCTGGCGAAGTTTTCTCACTCCATGTAAACCTTCCGCAAGGATCAGTGGGGTGCCGGCTTCCAGCCAGTCGACTCCTGCCCTGAGCGCCATCGACGCAGTGTCGAGCGCTTCATCAATACCGGTAAGATCGAGTGATATCTGGACGATTGTATTCATGGTTACACGAATTACACGAGTTACACGGATTACACTAATTAGATGAAAGGCTCATGACTGCTTAGATGTTCCCCTTTTTCAATTCCTTCACTGCATAATCGCAGGCACGCGCCGTGAGAGACATATAGGTGAGTGATGGATTCTGGCAGGGTGATGAAACCATGCAGGAGCCATCTGTGATAAATAAATTAGAAATATCATGGCTCTGGTTCCATTTGTTGAGTACAGATTTTTTAGGATCGTTGCCCATACGCGCCGTGCCCATTTCATGAATCACCGTGCCTGGTGTTGGTTTGCGATCGAAAGGCCGTACCCAATCTAGCCGGGCAGCTTTCAGCATTTCAACTGCCGTTTCCTGCATATCCACGCGCATCTTTTTTTCATTCTCACCATACTCCATCGATATTTTCAGCAAAGGCAAGCCCCATTTATCTTTTTTGTCTTCACTTAGTGTCACCATATTACTGTGATCGGGCAGTGTTTCTCCATATGCTTCGAAGTAAGCAAACCATTCTCCGGGTTTGCTCATGGTTTCTTTCCATTCCGATCCGACACCTGCTGCGTTATATCCTCTTGTCCAATCCTCCCGGGACGTATAATTTTCAAATCCAAAACCGCGCAGGTAGGGTTGGTCATTCTTTTTCACATTCCTGAATCTCGGCACATACACACTCGCCGGACGCTGGCCAAAATAAAAACTATCTTTCAATCCGCTGTAACCGCCAATAGCGCCGATATACGCGTGATGATCCATTAAATAATGGCCGAGCACACCACTGGAATTGGCCAGCCCGTTCGGAAATTCAGGAGTCTTTGACTGCAATAAGATTTGGGTACTTCCCAACGTGGATGCATTCAGAAACACAAGCTTCGCAAAGAACTCATAGCTCTGATTGGTTTCAGAATCGATTACCCTGACACCTTTTAGTCGTCTTGTTTTATTATCGTAGATGAGACTCTCCACAACAGAGAAAGGGCGCAGTGTCAGGTTTCCTGTTTTAGATGCATCAGGCAGGGAAGCAGAATTGCTGCTGTATGGCGCTCCGAATATACATCCCCGGTAGCAGAGATTCCTGGAATGACATTTTTGTCTTCCATTATGGTCCTGCGTAAGAATTGCCATCCGCCCGATAATAAGATCCCGCTCTGCAAAAGATTTTCTCAATCTTTCTTTGATATACTTTTCAAATGCATTCATTTCAAACGGCGGCAAATAATTTCCATCCGGAAGATTCGCGATTCCATCTTTGTTTCCGCTGATGCCAACATAGGATTCAATCTTATCGTACCAGGGTGCGATGTCTTTGTAACGAATCGGCCAGTCAATGCCGACCCCCTCTTTCAGATTGGCCTCAAAATCGAGATCGCTGTAACGATAACAATGTTTCGACCAAAGCAGGGAACGTCCACCAACCTGGTAACCTCGGTGCCAGGTGAAAGGCTTGTCCTGAATGTATGGATGTTCGCTGTCTTTCACCAGGAAATGTTTGCTGTCCTGGCCAAAGAGATAGATTGATTTTTGCACCTCATAATCTTTTTGCTCTTCCAGGCTGACCATGTTCCTCAACGGAAGATCCCAGGGATCCGTCAGCGCAGTCGGATAATCTTTGATATGCTCCACCATTCTGCCACGTTCAAGCACCAGCACTTTCAATCCTGCTTCTGTTAACTCTTTTGCAGCCATGCCTCCGGTGATGCCGGAACCGATGACGATTGCATCATAAGTGTTTTCTGTAATGCCTTTGCCAAGAATATTAAATGTCATGATTAAAATGATTAGTACTGAAGAAAGGTTTTTCCGTAATTGAGCGTGTTGTCATCAAGATGTATTTCACCCTTATAATCGCCGGGAATTTTAACGTAATTACCTGCTTTGGTTTCTCCTTCCTGTGAAGTAAAGAAACCAATCATTGTAAATTTTTTGACCGTTTTGAAATAAGCGGTGTTTTCATCATTATCGAACGCTTTCTTATCCACTTCAGTAATGTATTTCAATTTGTCGCTTGCACTGTTAAAACCCGATATGAGTGGTTGCAATCCTGCCCGGAGAACAGCCTGCTCTTCCCTGGTCATGCATTGCGAAAAAACCTGGTCCAGAAAAACCTGGGTGTTTACTTGGGATGCCGATTTTGTTTTGGTTTCCGGGATGATAACATCAATGATTTCAATAATTGAATTGTATTCTTCTTTTGAAAAAAATGTCGGAGCATATGCGCTCATATCCTGGTTTTTACAGGACGAGAGAAAAGAAGTAAGTACCGAAGAGAACATAGCATGCCCTGAGATGGCCGCAAGTGAGCCAATTAATTGTCGTCTGTTCATGGTGTTGGTAATATATAGAATAAAAGTATTGCATCGACGGCATGTCAGCAAATGCATTTTTTTTTGAAACAATTTGCGCCCAACATTTAGCAATAGTGGTTTCCAAAATAATCTTTTCCATTAAATTATATAAACGGAATTTTTAAAAGAAAAAAAACAATTAGCTTTCGTACACAGGAATGCCAATAATTCAATCTTAGACTATACTAAAATTATGAATAAATGCCTGCCAATTTCAGCATTGATTATTGTTAGTTTCTACGCAGCGGCGCAGCAACAAACAATAAGTCCCGACCTTTCACGTGTTGAAGTGTTCCAAGCAGTAAACAGGCTGGTTTCAGTAAATCGAATAGATAACAAAGCCGTCGTGCATCTGAATGCCAGGGAAGGCGATGGTGTAGCCTGGATCAAAGGCCTGCAATTTGGAAAAGGCATTATAGAATTTGATATAAAAGGGAAAAATCTTTTACAACAGAGCTTTGTAGGTATTGCTATCCATGGCGTGAATGATACAACCTATGATGTTGTTTATTTCCGCCCTTTCAATTTTAATTCGCCTGATACGATCAGAAAAACTCATTCCGTTCAATATATTTCTTTACCAAAATACGACTGGTCTTTTTTGAGGCAGAATTTTCCCCGTAAGTATGAACATGGATTAACCAGTGCCATTGATGGCGATAGCTGGTTCCATGCAAGACTTGTCGTCGATGCAGATAAAATTGAAGTATTTGTAAACAAAGATGATAAGCCATGCCTGGCTGTCAAACCACTCTGTAATCAGACAAATGGAAATATTGGTTTTTGGGTTGGCAATAATTCCGAGGGTAATTTTGCAAACCTGGTTTTAAAAAAATAATGAACCGACACTGATCCTGCTATTTTCACATCTTCAAAATTTTTTGCAAAAACAATAAAATAATATGGAAACCAAATGGATGATTCTTCTTTTTTTGTCTTTTATTTTCCATAACGTCTATACGCAGAAGACAGTCCCTTATAACCTGGCTGACCTGCTAAAGAAGAATAATTTCATTGTGGATACGTCGAATCATGCTCAGCTACTTCATGATCAGGTTTACAAAGAAGCCATCTCAATCCAAAAAATTGCGTGGCTGAAGAATATCTCATTTACAGAGGGCACCATTGACATTGACCTTCGCGGAAAAGATGTTTTTTTGCAAAGCTTTCTCGGCATTGCCTTTCATGCAAAGGATATCAATCACTACGAGCTCGTTTATTTTCGCCCCTTTAACTTCAGACATGCAGATACGGCCAGAAGAAGATGGTCGGTTCAATATATGGTTGTTCCCGATTTTCTCTATGACAAGTTAAGGGCAGAACACCCGCTCGTATATGAAAATGCTGTAACACCTGTTCCCAGGGCCGATGAATGGTTTCACGCTACCATCGTAGTGAGTAATGATTCCATTACGGTATATGTCAATCATTCTTCAACTCCTTCTTTACGAGTTAAGAAATTGGGCAATCTGAATGATGGAATGATCGGGTTATGGGATGATGAGTTAAGCGGTGATTTTG
>DATJWE010000104.1:0-15298 GCA_035501475.1 Puia sp.
GGATTTATTTTTTGGGTTTTATTGGCGCTCTAGTCTACTATATTCAACACGCATCCAGCTTCGGAATAGGCGTATTAGGTTTCCTCAAAGCGTTGGTATGGCCCGCCATGATTGTCTATAAGTTACTTGAGTTTTTAAAAATGTAAAAAACAAATGATTGGTAGCCTGATGTCCTGAACATCTCACCCGGTGAAGTAACTGCATCCTGAACAAATCTGCCATTCTGCATAAATATTATATGGACGGATATTTGACCTGATTAATATTTATCGCTCTATTTTACTTTTGCATTGCAAATATGAGAGAGAAAAAATCGCAGTGAAGGTTAATTAAAATAATAATCAAAACCATCAGTAATATGTCAAAACAAACCAATAAGACTTTTTTCGCTCCTCAACTTTATATCAAAAGCGGTGTCAGGGATGTTGATTTTTATATCAATGGCCTGGGAGCAAAGGAACTCCGGCGCTTTTCCAATGACGATGGTACCATTCATGTTTCTGAATTGTCTATTGATGGAACCCTGTTTCACCTGCACGAAGAAAAACCCGGTGAGGGATATTTCGATCCAACAAAACATAATGGCGTGACTACGATCATTGGATTATTTGTGGATGATGTTGACAAATTGATGAAACAGGCCATCCGGGCCGGAGCTACCCTGGTCAAAGCAGCACAGGACCATGATTATGGTTACAGGCAGGGAGAAATCAGGGATCCCTTCGGTCATATATGGCTGATAGAAAAAAAAATACCATAGCACTAATTATACGAATTACCAGGGATTACGCGAAAGTTCCAAAGCTGTTTACTGCAAAAGGACAAAAACGATTTTTTATAATTCAGCAGGCATTACCATCCTTATTTTTGTGGAAATAAAATATTAAACTATGAACAGGATCAAACCCTATGATGTTCCTCACAAAGGATTGAGGAATGCCTTATCACAAATGTCTCTTTTGGCAGGACGTGCAAATTATGCCGATCAAAAAGAAGTAGAACAACTTTACGAGCTGGGCGTGGATTTATTCAGGATTCTGACCATTCATGCATCAGATGAGAACGAAGTAACGCTCGCTGAACTGGAAACCCGCTGCCCGGGGTGTTCACAACATGACCTTGAGGACCATGTATATCTCCATGAAGAACAGGAAAAACTGGAAAGCCTTCTCAACACGATCTCTACCGGTTCAAAAACAGGAAAAGATACGACAGAAAATGGAGCAGAATTTTATCTGGTGTTTTCTGAATTTCACGCCAGCTATCTGGAACATACGGCCGAAGAAGAAAGGGTTACCCAGCCCTTGCTTTGGAAACATTTTACTGACGAAGAGCTGGCATCGCATCGTGCAAAAATCATGGCAAAGAATCCTCCACAAACATTACTCACCTGGTTCAGGTTTGTTATTCCCGCTCAGAGCCATCCCGAAAGAGTCAGTCTTTTGACCGGGTTTAAGAAGATGGCCCCCGCCCCATTTTTTAACGACGGAATGGGAGTGATCAGAAAAGTATTACCCACGCAGGAATTTGAAGCACTGCAAAAGGCCCTGGAGAATTAATAAAAAAGATTGAGCTGTGTTTTGAACCTGGTTTGAAATTGTAGTTAAGCTTTCAAAATAATTTTTGACCTTTATTGTCTCATTCGATTATTTCCCAAAAATACCCTCATATGCCTGCAGTATCCAAAAATAAAAAAGCAAAAAAATCATCAACTAATAATTCGTTCATTTATCATAAAGATGGATCAATCTGGGCAAAAGGAAAAATAGTGGATGGTCAGCCTGATGGGTATTGGGAATGGTATCGCAAAGATGGCGTGATCATGCGCTCGGGATATTTTGACAAAGGAAAACAGACTGGCGAATGGACGACTTACGACAAAAAGGGGGAGGTATATAAAATTACCCAAATGAAAAAATAGAATCCTCTTCACCAGAAAACATGTCGGACCGATCATGAACAAATCATTTATTTATGATTTTATAAAGAAACATAAGCTTGCGGTATTGTCTACAAGCACTCTGGAAAATAAGCCTGAAGCGGCTCTGATTGGGATAGCCATTACCAGGGATCTTGAAATTGTTTTTGACACGGTGAAGACCTCAAGAAAATATTTTAACCTTATGCGTAATCCCCAGGTCGCGGTAGTGATCGGATGGGATAATGAAACCACCATTCAATATGAAGGCAGGGCTGTGGAATTGAATGAACGGGGTTCAGAAATCTATAAAGAAATTTATTTCGAAGCTTTTCATGATGGAAGGCATCGGGCTACTACCTGGCCTGATATTGTTCATTTCAAAATTCAGCCCAGGTGGATCAGGTATAGCAATTACAATGAACCTCTTACCATTGAAGAGCTGACCTTTTGACTAATCCCGGATATTATATTTGATGATACGAACAAAAATCCAGAGCAGCCCTGCATATACTGCATACCACAGTGCTTCCTTTGATGGAAGCAATGGTGAAGGACTAAACACCACAAGCGAGCCTGTTGAAATAATATGCAGGAGCTGGCAGATAAAAACGCTTTGCGTATGTGAGTAAATCCATACAATGATTATTCTTATGGCAGCGAGAACAGCAATAAAAGCTCCAAAGAAATTCCAGAAATAATATCCATGCGGAGTAGCCGTGCCCAGAAAATCAATCACTGGGAGATGCCAGAATCCCCATAATATCCCGAGCAATATGGCAGCATTAAAACTTCCGAACTTCAAACGCATTTTTGGAAAAGCATAACCCATCCAGCCAATCTCTTCCAGAATGCCGGCAGGAAGGCCAAATAAAAAACCGATCAGAAAAAAACCAGGTGTAAAATCATCAGATTTAAAAGTTGTAAGCGTAAAAAGGGTCAAAAGAATACCCACCGGAGGAATTAAAACTGCGGCTATATACCACCATTTGTCAACCCGCCATGCAGACAACCTCTTTTGCAAATCACGAAGACCAGCCCTACCCTCGGTGACAACTGTAAGTGTAATACCTGCAATAGCCGGACCGAGAATCATGATAGGAAACATAATAAAGCCATCGGTTTGTTGCAAGGGTTGGCCAAGCAGGAACCTTGGAAACATAATGACAAATGCTCCTCCCCAGGATAGAAAAAAAGTGAGCGCCAAAAAAGTAAGGATGGGATATCTTTTGCTGAAGGATTTATTATCCATGAATGAAGGTTCGACAAACGGTAGAATTGCTCCATAACAGGAATTATCATTTAATACTTACGCTATATAACAATATCTATTTGTCTGCTGACAAACCTGCCAGGATATATTCTGAATTCAGTCTTGCAATATTAGCCATCGAAATTTCTTTTGGACACACAGATTCACAGGCCTGTGTATTGGTGCAGCTTCCAAATCCTTCTTTGTCCATCTGTGCAATCATGTTGAGCACACGGGTTTTTCTTTCAGGCTCTCCCTGAGGTAATAAAGCCAGATGAGAAACTTTTGCAGAAACAAAAAGCATGGCTGAACTATTCTTGCATGCAGCCACACAGGCTCCGCAACCAATGCATGCTGCAGCTGCAAAAGAAGCATCGGCCTTATCTTTTTCTATGGGCAATGAATTGGCATCAACAGCATTGCCGGTATTGACAGAAATAAAACCTCCAGCCTGTATGATTCGGTCAAAAGCAGTCCGGTCAACAATAAGATCTTTGATAACCGGGAAAGCATTAGCCCTCCAGGGTTCGATGATAATCGTGTCGCCATCTTTATATGCACGCATATGGAGCTGACAGGTGGTATTGGCGAGCCAGGGACCATGGGGCCTGCCATTGATAAACATGGAGCACATGCCGCATATCCCTTCCCTGCAGTCGTGATCAAAGGCAACAGGTTCTCGTCCTTCACGGATCAATTGCTCATTCAGCACATCCATCATTTCCAGGAATGACATTTCCGAAGAAATATTACTCACTTTATATGTTTCAAAGTTTCCCTCGCTGTCCTTGTTCTTTTGTCTCCAGATTTTAAGCGTCAGACTCATCGAATAGTGCTCCATAATAATAATGTGTAAATGTGAAAATGTGGAAATTGATTAAAATTTAATTCATGAATTTGTTTTTTGACGATACAATAATCTTTGAAATAATTTTTATCAATTCCTCAACTTCCTTGTTCAAAGGATCTTCATCAGGATAATCTTCAGTTCTTTCGCATAATGTCAATCAATATAAAGTTTCATTGGCTTCTTTTACAGCTATTTTCATTTTGTGAATGAAATCTGCTCTGCTTTCCGCATGTTGTGCTTCAAAAATATTTGCTCCGATACTCGTTCCACATTGCAAAAGCTGCCCGGCAATGATAAATTTCTTTTGGGTTTGCAATCTGTCACAAAATCTAATTAGTGAAACAGAAAAATCAAGTGATTTTTCAAGAATCACATTTTTCTTTTCCATATGATAAAGGTTTATGAAACAAACCCATCAATCAATAATTCTCACATTTCCACATTTCCACATTTCCACATTATTTATAGCTTCTCTGGCTCGGTTTTGCCACTTCAAAGATCAGTTCTTCCCTGTGCAGTTCCCAGGAGCTTTCGCCCTTATATTCCCAGGCTGATACGAAACTGAAATGAGCATCGTCACGTTTTGCTTCGCCTTCTTCGGTTTGCATTTCTTCCCTGAAATGCCCGCCGCAGCTTTCATTGCGATCCAGTGCGTCAAGACACATCAGTTCTCCCAATTCAATAAAATCCGCCACGCGACAGGCTTTATCCAGCTCCGGGTTCATTTCATTAATCTCTCCGGGTATTTTCAGGTCGCTCCAAAAATCTCTTTTCAATTGCCTGATTTCTAAGATTGCTTCCTGCAGGCCATGCGCATTGCGTGCCATGCCACATTTATCCCACATGATCTTTCCCAACCGTTTATGAAATTGTTCCACTGTTTGTTTTCCATTTATATTTTTCAATTGCTGAATCCGGTCGGCAACCTTTTTTTCTGCTTCAGCAAATGCAGGATGATCAGTAGGTATCGGCTTCGTGCGAATCTCATCAGCAAGATAATTGCCGATAGTGTAAGGAATAACGAAATACCCGTCGGCCAATCCCTGCATCAATGCGGAAGCGCCTAACCGATTGGCTCCATGATCGCTGAAATTTGCTTCACCAAGACAATACAAACCGGGTATCGTTGTCATCAGTTCATAATCCACCCAGAGTCCTCCCATCGTATAATGAACGGCAGGATATATGCGCATGGGTACTTCATAAGGATTTTCCCCGGTAATCTTTTCATACATGTCGAAGAGGTTTCCATATTTTTCTTTCACCACTTCTTTTCCATGACGGAGGATTTCTTCAGCAGAGGGAATTTCAATTCCATGCTTGCTGCATTCGATTCTTCCATAACGGTCAATGGCATCCGCATAATCAAGATAAACGGCCTGTTTCGAAGTGCCGACTCCATATCCCGCATCACACCTTTCCTTGGCGGCCCGGCTTGCCACATCTCGTGGTACAAGATTCCCGAATGCCGGATATCTTCTTTCCAGGTAATAATCTCTTTCTTCTTCGGGTATCTCTGTCGCTTTCCGCGGATCGTTTTTTTGCTTGGGTACCCAGATGCGCCCGTCATTACGAAGTGATTCCGACATCAGGGTAAGCTTAGACTGATAATCTCCCGACACGGGAATACAGGTAGGATGTATCTGCGTAAAGCAGGGGTTGCCAAAATAAGCTCCTTTTTTATGAGCTTTCCAGGCAGCTGTCACATTGCAGCCCATGGCATTTGTCGACAGATAAAATACATTGCCATATCCTCCCGTACATAACAGTACCGCATGACCGAAGTGCCGTTCCAATGCTCCTGTAATCAGGTTGCGAACAATAATGCCCCGCGTTTGTCCATCAATCATCACGATATCATGCATTTCATGACGGGTATACATTTTTACATTGCCCAAAGCCACCTGGCGTTCCAATGCCTGATAAGCTCCAATCAGTAACTGCTGACCCGTTTGCCCGGCAGCATAAAATGTACGCTGGACCTGGGTTCCCCCAAACGAGCGATTGCTCAGTAAGCCTCCATATTCACGCGCAAAAGGAACTCCCTGTGCCACGCACTGATCAATGATATTTACGCTCACTTCGGCAAGACGATGCACGTTGGCTTCCCTTGCCCTGTAATCGCCTCCCTTAATAGTGTCATAAAATAAACGAAATATGCTGTCCCCGTCATTCTGGTAATTCTTGGCTGCATTGATTCCGCCCTGTGCAGCAATGCTGTGAGCACGGCGCGGTGAATCCTGGAAACAAAATGCTTTTATTTTATATCCCAGTTCTGCAAGCGAAGCAGCCGCAGAAGCTCCGGCCAGCCCGGTTCCTACAATAATGATATCCAGTTTACGCTTATTGGCAGGATTGACCAGTTTGACATGTCCCTTATATTCTTCCCATTTATCTTCCAAAGGACCAGCGGGAATTTTTGAATTAAGCATAATGATATAATGTGAAAAATATGTAAATGTGGAAATGTGAAAATAAAATTCTCACTCCCTTTATATGATCTGTTTTTTTGTAATATGATTATTTTTTGTTTGTCGACTTTTGTAATTCTACTCAACATCGTTGTGTCACTCAATTCAACCGCAGTAATACGATTCAGCCATTCAACTTTTCTCATTTCCACACTTCCACATTCTCGCATTCCCACATTCCTCAGCTCACCCATTTTAGTAGTACAGAAACCGGCATCATAGCGAACGCTACTGAAACGATCACAGCAAATAAAAAACCGGTTGTTTTGATCAGGGCAATATACCTCGTGTTCCCCACACCCAGCGTGCGGAACGCACTCTGGAAACCATGCAGTAAATGATATAACAGAGAAGCACATCCCAAAATATACAACAGGTCAATGACAGGATTTTGAAAAACCCTCACGATATCTGCATATTGATTAGGGTATTCTTTCCCGTCAATCGTTATGGTATCGAGATCTGAAAAACGCGAAGGAACCCAGAAATGAGAAAGATGCATGATCAGGAACAATAAGAGTAAAGTGCCAAGCAATCCCATGCTGCGGCTATACCATTTGCTTCCGCGATTACCAAGGCTGACAGCATATCCCGTTTTTCGTTTGCTCCTGTTTTGAAATTCCAACACATATCCCTGAACGATATGAAGAATAATGCCTGCAAACAATCCTACTTCCAGTATCCTGATCACTACGGTGGTTCCCATAAAATGAGAAGCTTTATTGAACATCTCTCCCCCATCTCCTGCCCAGATGCAGGCGTTGATCCCAACATGAACCACGAGAAAGGCAATCAGCGAGACGCCCGTCAGCGCCATAATAAATTTTTTTCCTATCGAAGAAGTGAAAAATTCAGTCCATTTCATACAATGCAACTATTGAAAAAAGCGATTTGGATAGACACAAAAATAATACAGGAATGCTTTCAAAATTGCTTTGCACAGCTTTTTTTGTTTGATTGGAAAATGAGCATACAATATAAACTTACTCATTGATCATATCCCGGTCTTTTGATGATCATTTGCACTAAATGAAGTTTTGTGCAAAGCCAACAATGAATCACAACTTTGCAGCTCTGCAAAAGGGCAATATCCCGCAGCGTAAGAAAACACAAAGAATTATTTGTTCCTTATTACTAAAGCAATATGGAAAAACTACTACAAAAATACGACAGCCTGGGGATAATGTCCTTACACCGGCAAATAAGCTGGTAAATCCACATTGTTTATTATCTTAGCCATTCAAATTCCCCTGCATGAAACGAGATGATGATTTTGAAGCCAATCTGGCCGGCGAGGATGGAACCAGTGAAGAGAGTAAGACCAGTTGGTTCAAGCGTATCAAAAAAGGCATTCTGACCAGTACAGCAGAAAAAAAAGAAGCCCCCGAAGGATTGTGGACCAAATGTCCGAATTGCAATTATATCTGTACTGTAACGGAGTTGCGCGAAAATCTTTTTGTATGCCCGAAATGCAATCATCATCACCGGATCGGGAGTGACGAATATTTCGAAATCCTCTTCAATAACAATCGCTATGAAGTGATGTTTGAAAATATCCGCTCGAAAGATTTTCTTCATTTCACGGATTTAAAATCATATCAGAAAAGACTCGAAGAAGCCTGGGGTAAGACAGACCTCACCGATTCTATCCGTGTTGCAGCCGGAGATGTAAAAGAGCATCATATGGTTGTTGCCTGCATGGATTTTGAATTCATCGGCGGATCCCTGGGCAGTGTGATGGGTGAGAGGATTTCACGTGCCATTGATTATTGTATAGCCAACAGGGCTGCGCTGCTGATCATATGCAAATCAGGCGGGGCGCGCATGATGGAAAGCGCTTTCTCGCTGATGCAACTGGCAAAAGTATCGGGAAAACTCTCCCAACTCACAGATCACAAAATTCCTTATATCTCATTGCTGACAGATCCTTCATTCGGCGGAATCTCAGCCTCATTCGGCATGTTGGGCGATTTCAACATTGCTGAGCCGGGCGCGCTCATCGGCTTTGCAGGGCCACGAGTGATCCGTGAAACAATTAAAAAAGACCTGCCTGAAGGGTTTCAGCGAAGTGAATTCTTACTCGAACACGGATTCCTTGACTTCATTGTGAACCGCAAGGAACTCAAGGAAAAAATTGTCACAGTGCTTAATCTGCTCAAAAACTAATCTCTAAAAGATCGTTATCATTTTCAATTATTTTTGCGTACCATGAAAAAAAAGATTTCCCTCGCAGGGATAACCTGCATTATTTTTCTTTGTGCATTCAATCAAACAGTATCATTCCCGTTTACTCCGGAAATGGACAGTATCGGATTTAAAGGAAAACCGGCTTCCTGGTCGACACGTGTCAATGCCGGCGAAAATCAGACACATGCGCTGATCAGTTTTGCAGACAGGGATCGTGTCTTTTACTATCTTGTCGACAGCTCTCTGAAAATAATTGACCAATATGCAGTGGTGAAAGATTCCATGGTTGCCAATTACTATGGAAACAAGTATGAAATTGTTTTGCAAACTTCAGTCAACAACTTATTCAGGAATTATATCAGAAGAAAAAACGGCAGTGAAATATTTGTGGAAACTCCTGATTTTGAAAAAAAGACTTCTGAAATTCACAGGCTGATCGATTATAGCGGCAAAGAAAAATTCATCACAGCATTTGAAGACAATAAGCATGTTTATTTTCTTACCCTGCTCAGTAATGCGCACAAACTAAGAGTGTATACCGATTCGGGCAACCAGGCAAAAGAAATCGAGCTGGAAATATATCCGGACCTTCAAAATTTTAACCTGGATGAATACCTGAAAGATGTCAAAATCATAAAAAATTCAAAAGAACCTGATCTCTACACATGCAAGAGCCAGGATAAACTGTATATAATGGGCGATGGTAAAATTCTATTGACTCTGGATAATAATTATCAATATAGTATTGTCTATGAAATCAACCTTAGTAATTATTCCAGTGAATTAAAAATGTTCAGGAAAAATTTCTTTTACTGTAACAGTATGGATAATGAAAGTGCAATACAAACCAATTCTTATGTCTATCAGGACAAAATTTTAGTGGGTGTATTCTGCTATAAAGACCTGTTGTTGCAATTAAAAAAAATGGATAACGATTCGCTGATCATGGAATTCCACGCTGCAAGGGATTCGGTAGTTGGCTTCTCCAGTTCAGGGCTGATCAAGCGCGAGACAGGAAAACAAACCCTGATGGGCCCTCTCTGGCTTAAAAAAACAGAATCCACCCATGAACAGTCTCAAAAAGATCTCCGGACCAAAGATTTTTTCAAAGCAGTAAATAAATCCTCTTTATCTTTTCTAATAACTTCGATGCCTGATGTCCTGGTTATGAAAATCGGAGAAGCGCACGACTATCAAACGGGCGGTGGCGGTGGAGGAATGCATTTTACTCCGGGCGGTTCAGTAGGTACACCGGGTGGAATGGTTTCCATGCCCGGATACTGGTCTTCTATGCCGGGAGGATATGCGTCCAAATACGGGCAGGCTGAGACTTATTTTAAAACCATTTTGAATAAAGAAACACTCGAATTCATCCCTGAGAAAAATATCAGTACGAAATATGATAAAGTGGATGACGCGGAAGACCAGCTCAGTGATTCCATGTTTGCAAGAACTGCTTTTGATTTTAATGGCAAGACTTATTTATTCTATTGGGATAAGGTTCAAAAAAAATTCATGATTGAAGAAGTTGAATAATGGAAATCAGAAATAAATCGGCCTATCACGATTATCATATCGAAGATAAATTAACCGCGGGCATGGTGCTGGCAGGAACGGAAGTGAAGTCCATTCGCGAGGGCAAGGTAAGTTTCGTAGATAGTTTCTGCATTTTTCACAAAGGTGAGCTTTGGATTAAAAATATGCATATCGCCGAATATCGTTTCGGTACCACGAATAACCACCTGGCTGTTCATGACCGGAAATTACTGCTCCAAAAAAAAGAATTACGTAAGCTTGAAAATAAAATGAAAGAAAAAGGATATAGCATTATCCCTCTCAGGGTTTTTTTCAATGAAAAAGGAATGGCAAAACTGGAAATCGGTCTTGGGAAAGGAAAGAAATTATTTGATAAAAGAGAAACCATCAAACAGCGCGATGTCGAAAGGGAGATGAAAAGATATAAGTAAACGCGAATTACACGGATTAAGCCTATTGAAACAGGGCAGCCCAGTTACAATATTTTTTTCGTTTTTAGGAGAGTCATCCTGGTTTTAATAATTGCAACAATTAGGGTATTGAAACAAATAATGACCAAATAATTCAAGCAGCCCACACTACCGTATAATTCGTGTAATCCCCGTAATTCGTGTATTCCCTGTAACCAAAAAATAGTAAGTCCCTCATATAATGATTCACCCGGAACCCACGTTAAATAGGCTCGTAATATTCCCTTTTTTGATGATTTTAGTGAACGGTTTGGCCCGATATTTTCTTTTATAATATTACCGATGAGAAAATTACTTTTGATTATAGTCTTATTTACATTTTATTCCGTTAACGCTCAAAATGTTACGGGGTATTGGTATGGGCAGGCCAATGTGGAAATGGAGGGTATCCAAAACAACTACCTTACCGAGCTGATTATCGCTCAGAAAGGGACTAAAGTAAGAGGCTTTTTTGGATACTATTTTAAAGACGTGTACGAAAGCTTCGTGGTAAAAGGAACTTATAACCCGCAAACAAGAGAAGTCGTTATCAAAGATATTCCTATCATTTACTTTAACACCAATTCTACAGCCAACAGTGTGGATTGCATTACGAGCTTTTATGGTAAGCTCCTCGTTTCGAAAGTAAAGACAACTTTAACAGGCTATTTTTACCGGGATAAAAAATACACTTATACCTGCCCCGATTTAAGAGTCAATTATACGCTTTATACAGAAGCTAAAGTTGAAGACAGCGTATTCAAGGATATGGTAGCCACAAAAACATTCTGGAAACCTCATCCCGATCAATATGCAGCAGACGCTTCGACTGAAACTGCCGGGAAAAAAGAAGATAAGGGGAACCCAGCTGTAGAAAACCTTGCTGATAATAAAAAAGAGACCGCAACAAAAACAGAAATAACAGCTGATAATAAAGACCCTGACAAAAAAGATTCTGCTGCCAAAGTCGGTACTATGGCTGACAATAATAAAGCTGCCGGCCAGTCAGAAGCAATAACCAAAGTTGAAAATGCGACTGATAACAACAAAGACAATAACAAAAAAAATACGGTTGCACAAGAGACTGGTGAAGATAATAAAATCGCCCCCCGTGTTGCGGTTTCAACTTCCCTTGCCAGCACTGCGCCCCGTATTCAGGCTGATATCATCAAGATCAATGATCAGTTCAAAAAAAGAAAACAGGTTGTCGGAAAAGAAATAACAGTTGCTTCGGATAGTATTCGGTTAAGTTTTTATGACAACGCAGAAGTTGACGGTGACAGTATTTCTGTATTCTTAAACGGCCAACTGGTTATTGCGCACCAGGAATTAACTGAACGTGCTTTCAATGTATATATCAAACTGGATAGTCTCAAAGAAATTAACGAAGTGAGCATGTTCGCAGAAAATCTCGGTAAATATCCTCCCAATACCGCGCTCATGGTGGTCAGCGACGGCGACCAGCGCTACGAAATCTTTATGAGCAGCGACTTTAAAGGAAATGCCACAGTGAGATTTAAACGAAGAAAATCTGACTGATCCTTCTCTGGCGGAGCCGCTACATTCAAAACTGCAGGTCATTCAAATAATTCAGGCTGTTCATCAGTTTTTCTCTGCTTTTGCCATTCCATTACCATGCTCTTACTGTAATCGGCAAGTTTCACTCCAACGGCTTTCCATCCCATCACTTCCGCTACTTTAGCCATTTTGAATCTGGCTTTTCTTACCTGCGATCCACGTCCCGACTGAACAACAAGTATCGGTTCTTCATCGGTGCTAATTGCTTCAAGCCGGTTACCTTCACCATCTTTAATAAAGAAGAATTTCGTGTGCAAGGTGGTGGTCTCAATTTTAAATCGTTTGACGTTATATTGAACTTTTTCAGCGTCGAGATAAATTGCAGTGATGATTTTTTCAGGATTGAACTTTTCAATCAGCAATATCTTATCTGCTTCAAAGCGCTGGGTAAGTTCCTGGTCAGTGATTTCATAATTACCGTCGTTATAGATCACAAGGATTTTATCATCAGGTCCGAAGCTCCCCAGGTAATCTCCTTTTTCTTCCGTATTCAATCTTCCGAAAGTATTGTCGAACCAGAGTTTCAGTCCGCTCAGCGTGACTTTCCCCGCCTCTTTGAATTTTACCGTGCGAATGGGATATTTTGTCACCTGGTTTCCCATGCTGCCCCGGCCTTTGATCTCCAGCGTCTCAAAAGAGAAATCAAATTCCTTGTTTCGGGCCGAAGAACTTGCGCTTAGAACCACCCTTACTACTTCGGCTTCGCCATTAGGGTTAGCCGAAAAATAGTGCACTCTGCTCTTCTCCTCTCCTTTCGTAAGATCATATTCCTTATCCCTTGTCACGCCTGTTACATTAAAACGTTTCGCATAGCTGATGCCAGTTTTCCCGTCTGCATAAATCATATTATAGGTCGTGCGTTCATCATTTTTCCTGAAGACTGCAACATGGATAATATCTTTGCCTATAAAAGTTTTATCTGCCACTTTCACAATTTTCATCTGTCCGCCTTTAGTGAAAGCTATGATGTCGTCGAGGTCGGAACAATCGGTAACGAACTCATCTTTTTTCAATCCCGTTCCGATGAATCCATCGGTCCTGTTAACATATAGTTTGGTGTTGGCGATGGCCACCTGCTTCGCCTGTATCTCTTCAAATAATTTAATTTCTGTTTTTCTTTCCCGATCCTTGCCGTATTTCTTTAACAGGTTTTCGTAATGAGCTACAGCAAAATCGACCAGATTATTCAAGTCATGTTTTACCTGCTTGATTTCAGCTTCGAGAGCCTTGATCTGATTGTCCAATTCATCTATATCCAGTTTATAAATTCTACGTACAGGCTTTTCCGTTAGTTTGATCACGTCTTCCCGGGTGATGCCCCTTTTCAGCTGCTTACGGAAAGGTTCGAAAGCCTTTGCGATGGCATCCAGTACTTTTTCCCAGTTCTCATGTTTTTTCTCCAATTCTTTATAAATCTTTTCTTCAAAAAATATTTTTTCAAGTGAAGTGTAGTGCCACTTGTCCTGCAACTCAGCCAGCTTAATCTCCAGTTCTTTTTGCAGGAGATCCTTGGTATTATCGACTGAAGCTTTCAAAAGATCGCGGACAGAGGGAAATTCGGGCTTTTCTCCATTGATGACGCAGGCATTGGGCGAAATGCTCACTTCACAATCTGTAAATGCATACAGTGCATCGATGGTGATATCAGCAGAAATACCCTGGGCAAGGTCAACCTCGATTTCTACTTCTGCGGCAGTATTATCCGTGACTTTTTTGATTTTGATCTTTCCCTGGTCATTCGCCTTGATGATCGAATCAATCAGTTGCGTGGTAGTTATCCCAAAAGGAACATCTCTTATAATCAAAGTCTTCTTATCAAGCTCTTCGATATGCGACCTGACTCTGACCCTGCCTCCCCGTTTTCCTTCATTATAGTTGGTGACATCAATCATCCCTTTGGTTTGGAAATCGGGATACAATTCAACTTTTTTTCCTCTCAGGTATTTAATAGCGGCATCGCATAGTTCACCAAAATTGTGGGGGAGAATTTTAGTTGCCAGGCCAACCGCTATTCCTTCGGCCCCCTGGGCCAGGAGCAAGGGAAATTTCATTGGCAGGGTGACCGGTTCGTTTTTTCTTCCATCATAACTCAATTGCCATTCCGTAGTCTTTGCGTTGAAAGCCACTTCCAGCGCGAATTTGCTTAAACGGGCTTCAATATACCTTGCTGCGGCCGCTTCATCTCCCGTCCTGATATCACCCCAGTTTCCCTGCGTTTCTATCAGGAGATCTTTTTGCCCCATATTCACCAGCGCTTCTCCGATAGACGCATCACCATGCGGATGATATTGCATGGATTGACCAATAATATTCGCGACCTTATTAAAACGTCCGTCATCCATTTCTTTCATCGCATGGAGAATACGGCGCTGTACAGGTTTAAGGCCGTCTTCCATGGCGGGAACAGCTCTTTCCAGAATAACATAAGAAGCATAATCCAAAAACCAGTTTTTGTATTGCCCTGTGATTCCTGAATCATTTTGAAAATTCTCAGCCGCTTTTTTAGTTTTGGCCATATCCGAAAATTTTAAATACTATTTAATTTTTTTTGCCTGCAATTCCTGGCCGCCCTGATACAAAGTTAAGCGGGTTGTCTTTCCGTTTGGATCCCTGATAAACTCAATCTGCGCCTGAATTATTTTTGTAAAGAAGAAATTAATCTTTTCGGGATATAGCTCAATCCTGGCCTGGCCTGTGCCCTGTGCCACCAGTTGCCCGTCTTCCAGGCTGATGGTAAGAACAAACCCGGGGCGCAATTCATATTGACCCGTATATTGTCGGAGAATTGCTGTATCCACTTCTATTTCAGTTCTCGGCATAGGGAAATCATAGGGCTGATCGTTCAGGATGGCATCGATATCTTCTGCAATCTTTGCCAGGCCCGGGCTTGAACGGTTATCAAATATGATAATGCAGGTACTGTCCGCCAGAATCCTTACTATGAAACTGACAAACCCAAAAATACCACCCTCATGCATAACCGCTTTTTTCCCATAGGCAGAATCAATCACCCATCCATACCCATAATTTGACTGATGGGGAGTAAATGCCTGTTGA
>DATJWE010000105.1:0-12403 GCA_035501475.1 Puia sp.
TGATTATTTTTGCCCCGGATGGAAGATATTCATTACATACAGTCTTATTGTCATTCCCTTACTGAGTACAGTCGCTTGAAAACGCTGGAAGTAAGGATTGGCAATTTGCTCATGGGAAATTTCCATCCTATCCGGGTTCAAACCATGACTACTACGGATACAATGGATACAATGGCTACTGTGGATCAGTGTATCCGCTGCATCAATGCGGGAGCTGAGTTAGTACGAATCACCGCACCGAGTAAAAAAGAAGCAGAAAATCTTCTCAACATAAAAAATGAATTACGGCGCAGAGGTTATCATACTCCGTTGGTTGCTGATATCCATTTTACTCCAAATGCTGCCGAGATTGCTGCAAGGATAGTTGAAAAAGTCAGGATCAATCCGGGAAATTATATTGACAAAAAGAAATTTGAGTTCATCGAATATTCCGATGAAGAATACAGTGAAGAAGTTGAACGCATTCGGGAACGGTTCACTCCCCTCATTACAATATGCAAAGAATATGGGACCGCAATGCGTATCGGAACCAATCACGGCTCATTAAGTGATCGCATTATGAGCCGCTATGGTGATACACCAATGGGAATGGTTGAAAGCGCCATGGAATTTTTGCGGATCGCAAGGAGTGAGAGCTATCACAATATCGTGTTAAGCATGAAGTCGAGCAATCCACTGGTCATGGTGCAGGCTTACCGGCTGCTCGTCAGGAATATGGATGAAGAATTCGGTGAATGTTACCCTCTGCACCTGGGTGTTACTGAGGCGGGGGATGGGGAAGATGGCCGGGTCAAATCGGCCATGGGTATCGGCACCTTACTGGAGGATGGTATTGGCGATACCATACGGGTATCCCTAACCGAAGATCCGGAATTTGAAGTGCCCGTTTGCCAGGATATTGTAAAACGTTACGCATTGCGAAGCCAACAGAAACAACCATCTATTCCATTGATAGAAAAAATACCCTACTCTCCGTTTGAATATCAGAGAAGAGAAACATTTTCCGTTTCAAATATCGGGGATAAACATGTGCCAGTGGTGGTGGCAGATTTTTCGAATGAAAAAATAATTGCCAGTTCTGACCTTATGTCGATCGGGTACACCTACGATCAGGCCTCTGACAAATGGAATATCAGTGATACTGCAGCAGACTACATTTACACCGGTAATAAAATCATTGACTTTAGCCTTCCGGGTACATTGAAGATGATTTGCGATTATGAAACCTGGAAAACAGGAGCGGTCAAAGAAAAAAGCTACCCTTTATTTCGAGCTGAAGAATTCGCTGCCGCTTGCCCCAATCATTCTATTTCGCCGGATCTCAATTTTATTGGAACAGATGTGAATGAAAATGGCTCTTTTCTTTTGAATTTTGTTTCTGAGGTTGAAGATCAGGAATTACTTTCAAGGATTGTATTGTGTGTGTGGTCATCTCATCCCCTGGCCATGTTATCGGTCAGGCGTTTTATCATGGAATTAATGAATAGGAAATTGAAATGCCCGGTTATACTGGCTGTAAAAAGCCGGGATGAAAGCATTGACGGGCAATTAATTCATTTTGCCATCGAATCGGGCGCTCTGTTTACCGACGGCATGGGTGACGGGATCTGGCTGACCAATGACCCCAAAAAAATCATCAATGCTAAAGTGAGCGGAAGAACTTATCTTGAAGCAAAAAATAATCACCAGTTTATCAATAATACATCGTTTTCCATTCTTCAGGCTGCAAGGACGAGAATTTCCAGGACAGAATATATTTCATGCCCTTCGTGCGGGAGAACACTTTTTGATTTGCAAGAAACGACCGCAAAAATTCGTTCTGTAACCAATCACCTGAAAGGAGTAAAGATTGCAATTATGGGGTGCATCGTAAATGGGCCCGGAGAAATGGCAGATGCTGATTTTGGATATGTTGGATCCGGTCCCGGTAAGATCACATTATACAAGGGAAAAGAGATTGTGAAACGTGGAGTGAACAGTGATATTGCAGTGGAAGAACTCATCAATCTGCTTAAGCAAAGTAATGAATGGATTGATCCCTGATCCGGTTGGGTCGACTTTGAAAATTTTACTTTTTTTTAACCTGTTTTTGAGGAACTCCTTCCTGTTTTATGGTCTGATTGTAATGATTTGTTAACTCAGGCGTTACAATAGACTCATAGTTTGAAATCCACGTAAATAAATAAAATTTACAAAAGCATTTGTACCGGGCTGTTGTTTTTATATCAGTAATTTTTTTTGGGCTGGCTTCAGAGCCTGTATCAGCTCAATCCGTCGGGTCTTTTCGCAAGGTTGCAAATAGCCGGGATACCCTGAACAGAACAGATGCAGGAAATCAAAAAGATATTGTGGATGTCATTAATTCCATATTCAAACCAAGAAAAGATACATCCCAGGCAGCAACTCCCAAACCAAGTAAATATCATTTTTCGGTTGTTCCTGCAATCGGGTATACGCTTTCAACCGGATTTGCTGCTATCGTTGCTGCCAACGTAGGGTTTTTCACCAGTGATCCTGATAGGACTAATGTATCCAGTATTACGGCCCAGTTGGTATATTCTCAATACAATCAGCTGACCGTTCCTTTGCAAACCAATATATGGACAAGAGACAATAAATATAATATCGTCAGTGACTGGCGATATTATAAATATCCGCAGGATACATATGGTCTGGGGGGCCACAGTTCATTGGATGATGCTGACAATATTGACTATTCACATATCAGGATTCATCAGATCGTGATGCGTAAGGTTGTCCCCAATTTTTATGCAGGAGCTGGATATTTTCTGGACTACCATTGGAATATCAAAGAGGAAGGGCTGCCCGATGGCTCTGAATCAGATGCCGCGAAATATGGACTTCCGCCAAAAACGGTATCATCGGGCGCAGTCGTCGATTTGTTATTCGATAACAGGAAAAATTCCATCAATCCTCAGGGAGGGCTTTATGCAAATGTTCTGTACCGTCCCAATTTTACTTTTCTTGGAAGTGATGAAAACTGGCAATCACTAATCATTGACGTCAGAAAGTACCTTAGGTTTCCTGCAAACAGTAACAATATCCTCGCATTCTGGAGCTATGACTGGCTCACGTTATCGGGTAATCCGCCTTATCTTGATTTACCCAGTACGGGCTGGGATACTTACAACAATACTGGCAGGGGATATATACAAAGCCGCTTCAGGGGAAAAGATATGTTATACCTGGAAACTGAATATCGTTTTGGCATCACCAGAAATGGTTTGCTGGGAGGCGTGGTCTTTGCTAATGCAGAAAGTTTTTCCAATTATCCTTCTAATACTATCGATGCAATCTGGCCTGCTGTGGGTCTTGGTATACGCATCAAGGTCAATAAGCACTCCAATACCAATCTCTGCATTGACTACGGTTTTGGAGCAGATGGTTCCCGCGGCTTTTTTGTGAACCTGGGAGAAGTTTTCTGATAACCCGAATTACACGAATGATCACGGATTACACGAATTGACAGACCTGAGCGGAATCTTTAATATAACTATCGTGGGATTGCTAAAAAAGACGAATGAAAAACGTTGTATCGAAATGTTAGTGAAATTTGTGACTATTCGTGTAATCCGTGTAACACTTTTGCCCCATCTTCGATTTGGGTGATATAGATTTCAGGAGTCTTACTAAATTCTTTTTGGTAAGCGGTCTGAATATTGGTTGTAAAAATTTCAATGAAATCATTTTTCACAATATTGATGGTACATCCGCCGAATCCTCCACCCATCTGCCTTGCCCCAACCACGCCGGTCAGCGATTTTGCATGGGCCACGAGAAAATCAGATTCTGTACAACTCACTTCATACCACCGGCTCAATCCATTATGTGCTTCATACATCAGTTGCCCGAATCCTTTTAAGTCGCCTTTCGTCAATAATGAGCAACCTTCCGTTAACCGCTTATTTTCTTTTACTACGAAATGGCAACGCCGGTAAACAATCTCAGGCAGGTTCGTTTTATTTTTTTCCAGTTGTTCAATGTCAATATCTCTCAATGAATGAATTCCGGGATAATATTTTCTTAACATGGCAACTCCTTCCTCACATTGTTGCCTTCTGATATTGTATTCCGAACCGGCAAGGGAATGACTGACCATGCTGTTTACAAGCACAATTTTGTATTCCGGAAAATGAAAAGGGATATATTCATATTCGAGGCTGCGGCAATCGAGCTTGATCACATGCTCTGCTTTTCCATGCAGACTTGCAAACTGATCCATGATACCGCATTTCACATTCGCAAAGTGATGTTCCGTTTTCTGCCCGATCAGAGCCAGTTCCATTTTCGACAATCTCAATCCGAACAGTTCATTTACTGCGAGGCCGAATGCCGAACAAATAGCAGCCGAGGAACTCATCCCGGCTCCTACAGGGACATCACCATCGATCCAGACATCCATTCCGTCGAGTTCATGTGTGTGCTGCCGGAGGTAAAAGATCATTCCCAGTAAATAAGTTGCCCACCCTGTAACCGGCTGAATAGAATCCATCGACGAACAAAAATCTTCCTGGTATTGGTTCGCATATACATGAAGGATTTTTTTGTTGTTTTTAGCAATGCCTATATATATTCTTTTATCAATGGCTCCGGGCAATACAAAACCTTCATTGTAGTCTGTATGTTCTCCGATAAGATTCACTCTTCCTGGTGCGGCAACGACCAATGCGTCTGTTCCAAAATATTGTTGAAATTGCTGCCGGATTTTTTTTTCCATACCGGAAAAATAATGATTTTCTTACATTGCATGATTATCATTGTATGAGCTATTCAATTCACAGCGCACATGAAAAGGGGATGGACCTGGTCGTGCTGAAGGATGAAAAAACAGGAACCGAAGCAGCCATATTACCGGAAGTAGGCGTTTTACTCCATTCTTTTAGTGTACACACCCAAACAGGGGTTTTTAATATCATCGATAATTATAACGGTCTCGATCAGGCGAAGAAAGAGGTTGACAGGTCATTTAAAAGCGTAAGGCTTTCGCCTTTTCCCTGCCGAGTTTCGGAAGGAAAATATAGTTATGATGGAAGAACATTCCAGTTCAAAAAAAATTTCCTGGATGGATCGGCGATACATGGACTGCTTTATGACAAACCGTTTCAAATGATCGGAAAAAAATCTGATGAGCGAACGGCTTCTGCTATATTTCGTTATCAATACAGAAAAGACGACGACGCTTATCCCTTTGATTATACCTGCGATGTGAAATATTCTTTAACCGAAGGTAACTCATTGGAATTGCAGACAACGATTACTAACGATACAAACAAACCCATTCCCATTGCAGATGGCTGGCATCCTTATTTTCAGCTTGGCGGAAAAATCGATGAGTGCATACTTTCCTTCAAGGCAGAATCAATGGTTGAGTTTGATGAGAAACTAATTCCAACCGGCAGATTATTGCCCTATCATTTTTTCGAAAAAGGAAAAAAGATCAATGATGTTTTTCTGGACAATTGTTTTGTTATTAAAACGGGGATGAATCGTGCTGCCTGTGAGTTAACCAATCCTGCCAACAATCTGAAACTCTCTTTTTTCCCCGATGCCGCATATCCCTACCTTCAAATCTTCACTCCTCCGCATCGCAAAAGTATCGCGATTGAGAATTTAAGCGCTGCACCGGACTGTTTTAACAATAAGATGGGACTGATTCTTCTTGCTCCTGGTCACTCACAAACTTTTACGGTGAAGTATCAGATAAGTTGGAAGTAAAAAATGTACCTTGCCGGATAAAATCTTGACAAATGAAGAGGTTAAAATTATGCTTGCCGCTGTTTCTTTTATTTTTCCTGGCGGGGTGTTTTGAAATCACGGAGCAAATTGATATCAAAAAGGATGGAAGCGGGCAACTTACTGTCAATACGGATATGAGTAAACTGCTTGAGATGATGCAGACATATCTTGGGAAAGACGAAATGGAAAAAGAGATGCCGAAAAAAGTGATGGATACAACGCTTTTGATGAAGGATGTAGTGGATACTGCAAAAGATATGACACCCGAAAAAAAGGCCCTGGTCAGGGATGGTAAAATACATATGAGCCTGAATATGGATCAAAAAATATTTAAAGCAGATATGCATTTCCCATTTACCAGTCAGGCTAACCTGCAAAAATTATATACATCCATGAATGATGGATCATTAGGAACTGCAAATCTGTTCAGGGGCCTGACATCTGGAATGTCTGATAGCAATGCCAACGCCAATAATGCGAACGCGCCTGATATGAATCAGTTTAATTCGATCTACGATTTTCAATGCAAGGATGGAATGATCTCGAGAAAAGTGAATGCCGCAAAATGGAAAGAATTGCAGCAAAGCCAGGAATTTGAACAGATGAAACAGGCTACCAGCATGGGCATTGAGATGCCATATACAATGATAATTAATTTACCGAGACCAGTGAAGAAAGTAGATAATCCGCTGGCAAAACTTTCTGATGATAAAAAAACAGTAACCATCAAATACAATCTTACGGATGTATTTGAAAACCCTGAAAAATTCGAGTACACCATTGCCTATTAAGAAATTTGGAAACTAAGGGTGGATCACCAGGAGTAAGTCCAATCACAATGACACAGCAAACAGATTTTTTGGTTGTTGGTTCCGGTGTGGCCGGTTTGAGCTATGCTTTAAAAGTCGCAAGGCAATGCCCGGATAAAAAGGTATTGATCGTTACCAAAACAAGAGCAGATGAAACCAATACCAAATATGCGCAGGGTGGAATCGCCGGCGTGACTGACCTTGAGCATGACAGTTATGAAAAGCATATTGAAGATACATTGATTGCCGGGGATGGGTTGTGTAACCCAAAAATTGTAGAGATCGTAGTAAAAGAAGGACCCGATCGTATCCGGGAGATGATTGAATGGGGAGCACAATTTGATAAGGATACTGAAGGCGAATATAAATTGGGCAAAGAAGGGGGGCATTCAGAATTCCGCATCCTGCATCACAAAGACATTACGGGCAAAGAAATTGAACGCGCTCTGCTGGAAGAAGTCGGCAGGCAAAAAAATATTGAGATCATCAAACATTGTTTTGTACTGGACATCATTACCCAGCATCATCTCGGGTACCTGGTCACCAAAGCCACCCCCGATATAGAATGTTATGGCATTTATGTATTGGATCAACAGGAAAATAAAATTGCAAAAATTCTTTCCCGCATTACGGTTTTTGCCACAGGAGGTAACGGCCAGGTATATCGTACAACGACGAATCCAAAAATTGCAACCGGGGACGGGGTAGCCATGGTATATCGGGCCAAAGGGCGGATTGAAAATATGGAGTTTATCCAGTTTCATCCCACAGCTTTGTATGAGCCGGGAGTAAGCCCTTCCTTTCTCATTACGGAGGCTGTCCGGGGCGACGGAGGTATTTTGCGAAATAAATATGAAGAAGCCTTCATGTTAAGATACGATCAGCGAAAGGATCTCGCTCCCAGAGATATTGTAGCAAGAGCGATTGACAGTGAGATGAAAAAAACAGGTACAGAACATGTTTATCTTGACTGCAGGCATATGGATCCGAAAAAATTCATTGATCATTTTCCCAATATTTATGAAAAATGCAAATCCATCGGAATTGACGTGGCAAAACAGATGATTCCTGTGGCCCCTGCAGCGCATTACAGTTGCGGAGGCATCAAGACCGATGAATGGGGAAGAACATCGATTAACCATTTGTACGCCTGCGGAGAATGTGCATCGACGGGATTGCACGGGGCCAATCGGCTGGCCAGTAATTCCCTGCTCGAAGCCCTGGTATTCGGCCACCGTTGTTATGTTGACAGCGTGAAAAATATTAATAATGTGAAGTTGAAAGAATCCATCCCCGACTGGAATGCAGAAGGAACAACAGAACCCGGTGAAATGATCCTGATCACACAAAGCGAAAAAGAATTACAGCTGCTGATGACCGACTACGTGGGAATTGTACGCACCAACATCCGTTTGCAAAGAGCAATGAAAAGATTGGATCTTTTACACGAAGAAATTGAGACGCTTTATGAAACAACTGCTGTTTCACCGCAACTGTTCGAGATCCGGAACCTGATCACTGTGGGCTATCTCATTGTAAAAGGTGCGCAATTCCGGAAAGAAAGCCGCGGGCTGCATTTTAATACGGATTATCCAAACAAGAGCGAGTTGCTTCAAAATATCGTGTTGTAATTTTTTCCTGAGAACGAAAACTTCATTGCATACCATTAACCTGATAACATAGATGAAAGCGATGATCTTTGCTGCCGGGCTGGGAACAAGATTCAAACCGTGGACTAACCAACATCCCAAGGCATTGGCATTAGTAAATGGGAAAAGCCTTCTGCAGAGAAATATTCAATACCTGCAACAGTACGATATTCGGGATGTTGTCGTCAATGTGCATCATTTCGCAGACCAGGTGAAAGAAGCCCTTACGTCCGACAAAGGTTGGGGAAGCAATATCAGTATCAGTGATGAAACGAATGAATTATTGGAAACCGGCGGAGGATTGAAAAAAGCAGCCTGGTTTTTTGATGAGCATCCCTTTGTAGTCATCAATGTGGATATTCTTACTGATCTGGATCTCGACAAAATGGTCAATGCTCATTTCCAAAAGAAACCACTGGTTACCCTGGCAGTAACGGGCAGAGCGAATTCGAGAAGTTTTTTATTCGATGAAGATGACCAATTGTGCGGATGGAGAAATACAAAAAGTGGTGAAGAAAAAATTGTCAGACAAAAGCCATCTCTGATCCCCAGGGCATTTAGCGGAATACATATTATTGATCCCCGGATTTTTTCTTTGATCCGGCAGGAAGGAAAGTTTTCCATTATTGATACTTATCTCGATCTGGCAAGAACAGAAAGCATAAAAGCTTTCGATCATAGCGGATCAAAGCTGGTAGATGTAGGCCGCCCTGAATCCGTTGCTGAAGCAGGAAAACTGTTCCCATGAATTTTTAGGAATAGATTATTCTGCAAAGCAGGACAAAATCGTAGAAAGAAATTTCAAACTTTTGGCCGCAGTGGAGGGATGCGATTTCTTCTTTACTCATTATTTGCCTTTTTATCCTTTATCAGATTATATTGCTATTAATTTATGTTAAGGATATAACTTTGATTTTATAAATAAATAGCTTTGAGTTGATAAGGAATTTTATGAGAAAACTATACTCTTGTCTTCTTTTTTTTATCTTTTCCTGCCATGTGTTTTCACAACGGGAAATTAAGAACCAATTGCAGGTTAAAAGGATTATGCTTCCCAATGGGTGGTCACTCACTCCGGTAGGCCGCAGTCTGCCTCTTGGTGATCTTCCTTTGAATATTGCTGTTTCTTCTTCCAAAAAATACATGGCTGTGACCTGTAATGGTCAAAGTGTTCAGTCCCTGCAACTGATCGATCCGGTAAAAGAAAAAATACTCGACAGTATTGACATCCCCAAATCCTGGCTGGGCCTGAAGTTTAGCCAGGATGAAAAATTCCTTTACGCATCCGGTGGAAATGATAACTGGATTCTGAAATATGCAATCAGGAATAATAAGCTCGTTTTATCTGATAGTATTAAGCTCGGAGAAAAATGGCCCGAAAGAATTTCCCCGGCAGGATTGGACATTGATGATAAAAGGCAATTATTGTATGTGGTAACCAAGGAAAATAATTCCCTGTATGTTGTCAATCTTCAAACAAAATCCGTTGAACAGAAATTGGAACTCGGAGGCGAAGGATATACCTGCGTCCTTTCACGAAATAAAAAGGAATTGTATATATCCTGTTGGGGCTGTGATAAAATTATAATCTTTGATACCTACGCGCAGAAGTTTATCCGCAAAATTGATGTGGGTGATAATCCCAATGATATCTGTCTTACCAGTGATGAACACTATCTCTTTGTGGCGAATGCCAATGACAATTCGGTGAGTGTAGTGGATCTCCAAAAAGGGAAACTGATCGAAACGCTGAATGCAGCGCTTTATCCTGATGCTCCCAGCGGTTCTACGACAAACGCTTTAGCGCTAAGTGAAGATGAAAAAACTTTGTACGTCGCAAATGCTGACAACAATTGCCTGGCGGTATTTGATGTCAGCAATCCCGGCAATTGCAGTTCAAAAGGATTTATTCCGGTAGGTTGGTATCCAACTTCAGTAAAAGTGGTTGATAAAAAAATTTTTGTTGCCAACGGAAAAGGATTTTCCTCAATGGCAAATCCTTATGGCCCCGATCCGACAGAGCATCACCAGAACGTGAGATACAGGCAGGGTGACAAAAACAGGCCTAAGACAGTACAATATATTGGCGGTCTATTCAAGGGAACAATGAGTATTTTTGAAGAACCCGATGCGCAAACCTTAGGAAGTTATTCCGAATTGGTTTATCAGAATACTCCCTATCATAAATCTGAAGAATTACAAACACAGGGTGAAACCGGCAACCCGGTTCCCTCAAAAGTAGGAGATCCATCACCGGTTAAATATGTATTTTATATCATCAAAGAAAACAGAACCTACGATCAGGTTTTGGGAGATATAAAAAAGGGTAATGGGGATACAAGCCTGGTATTATTCGGAGAACATGTAACTCCCAACCTGCATTCGCTCGCCAATGAATTTGTACTGCTCGATAATTTTTATTGCGATGCTGAAGTCAGCGCCGATGGTCATAACTGGAGCATGGGTGCTTATGCGACTGACTATCTTGAAAAAACCTGGCCCACCAGTTACGGGGATCGTGGTGGTGACTACGATGGCGAGGGCAACCGGGCGATTGCAAATAACAAAACAGGATTTATCTGGAATCATTGCAGGCGGGCAGGAGTAAGTTACAGGACTTACGGAGAATTTGCAGACAACTATAAACCGAATATTCCTGTGCTGGAAGATCATTATTGTCGCTTTTATACAGGATGGGACCTGGGTGTAATGGACACCCTTCGCTTCGGACAATGGAAAAGAGATTTCGATTCCTTATTGGCATCAAATACCCTTCCCCATATGAATACTGTGCGTTTGGGCAATGATCATACAGAAGGTTTGGCTAAAGGAAGACTTACTCCTTTTGCACATGTGGCCGACAATGATCTTGCAGTCGGAGAGTTTGTAGAATACCTGAGCAAGAGCCCTGTCTGGAAGGAGAGCGTGGTATTTATTTTGGAAGATGATGCACAAAATGGTCCTGATCATGTCGATGCACACCGCAGTACTGCGTATATTGCAGGGGGTTATGTGAAGCGTCATTTTGTGGATCACACCATGTATTCCACTACATCTATGCTTCGCACCATCGAGCTGATATTGGGCATTGCTCCCATGAGCCAGTATGATGCCGCTGCGACTCCGATGTGGCGTTGTTTCTCTTCAACCCCAGATATTTCTCCTTTTCATTCTTTGCCCGCCAACATCAATCTTTCAGATATAAATGTTGCCTGGAACGAATTGTCAAAAAAATCGGCAAAGTTTGATTTTACGAGAGAAGACCGGGTTCCGGAAAATCTGTTCAATGAAGTGTTGTGGAAAGGAATTAAAGGGATGAACGCTATAGTTCCTGCTCCTACAAGAGCTGCATTTGTCAGGGTTAATCCAAAAGATAAAGATGATTAAAAAAAGCAAGAGTTTCCTTTATGCAAAGCGTTAGGTAAACCATAATCACACGGAGATTCTTTGCGTCTTTGTATTTTCTTAGCGCCGTGGCGTGAATATATTTTATACGAATCTTACTTACAATAAAAGCCCACAACTGTGGGCTTTTTTATGATTATTGAAGATGATATTTTACCAATGTCTGCGGCCATGGAATACAGGATGCCTGTAATAACGAAAATCATAGTCGCGGTAAAATCTCCTGTGATCATAATAAGGGTAGATTCGTCCATATCCATATGCCGGGGCGGTTACGATGGGCTGCGGGTAATAAGGAGTTGAATAATATACCCTGGGTGCCGGAACCGGAACTGGCATGGGCAGGCCAAAACCTATTCTTCCGTGTACAATCACCTGTGCATGACCGGTAGTAGCGATCAGGCTGCCACCAGCAATCATAGCGAGGATAAATAAGCGTTTCATAGTCTTAATTTTTATGAGTTACTGAATTAAAGTTTCGTCTCTCGACGTTTAATAATAAGACTTTGAAAAGTTCAAAAGATTAAAACTGCGCTTATTTTCCCTTGTTAAAGTTTTTGTTAAAACACGAATTACACTAATTAAAGCGAATTAAACGAAATGAAAATCAATTTTTTTTCATTCTTTGTAGCCTGTTACAGCAATACATGTGGTTGGATATACATCCCTGTATGCTGTGCAAATATTCAATAAACCTGCATCTGAGAATTCCTGTTTTAATTTTTCGACGTAATGATTTATTTCTTTTTCAGAAGCTTTTGTTGAAGGCTGGTATATCGTAAC
>DATJWE010000106.1:0-26159 GCA_035501475.1 Puia sp.
CCGTGTCCGCGTTGGTTGAGATAATAATCTGCCAGTTTCAGGTAGCGGTCATTGCCCGTAAGATGATATAATTTCATCAACGCCAGCTCAATTTCTTCATGTCCACTCACCCAATGCCTTCCTGACAAACGGAAAGTGGAATCAATATGATTGGCAAGACGGATGGCGACATTGAGCAACTTCGTTTTACCGGTAGTGTTATAATATGCAACGGCAGCTTCAATCAGGTGACCCGCATTGTAGTCTTCATGTTTCTCCATATCTGTCCAGCGTTTGCTGATGTCGCGCAACTGGAAATAGGTATCGAGATATCCATCCGGCATCTGGGCGGCCGCAACTTTATCAATCCATTCATCTGCCTTTTTTTCCAGCGCCGAATCAGGATGATTTCTGAGCGAATAGGCAATTGCTTCCAGTGCTTTGTATACATCAGAATCATCATAATAAATTCCCACATGCGGGCCCTTTTTCTTTGCTGCATTTTCAAAATTCCTGATTCGGGGAGTTTTAAATTCCGTATAATTAATGCAGGCAGGAAGTGTTGCCGTGGCTACTTTATCAATCCGTGGTTTCCAGAACGAATCATCGATCTGCACTTTAGCAAAACTTATGGGCTCAAGTTTGTTTATCGGTTGCTGGGCGTGGGATATGCCAGCAGAAAGCAGACCCGATGCAATGCTAATCATTGTTCTGGATGATAGTGACATACGCAAATTTTACGAATTGATTTTTATTAATAAAAATAAAACCGCACCATTTATACAATAAAACACATTTGTAATATGAAATGAGATCCGATTACACCACCTGAAATCCGTACGCATAAGGATCATCGTCAGGATCAATGCTGATCGTATTATACCCAAATTTTTTTGCCCATCCTTCGATGCTGGGTATGATGGCGTGTTTTCCCCCAACCGTTGTAACTTCTTTTACTTTACCAATAAACCTGGATCCGATAATGCTTTCATGAATAAAGAGATCGTCTTTTTTCAACTTCCCCTTGGCATGCCATTGTGCCATCCGTGCTGAAGTTCCTGTGCCGCATGGCGATCGGTCAATGGCCTTATCTCCGTAAAAAACAGCGTTGCGGGCAGTGGAGGTTTTGTCTATCACTTCGCCTGTCCATAATACATGAGAGCAACCAAAAATGGTTGAATCCTCAGGGTGGACAAAATGATGCAGCTCATTTATTTTTTTTCTCAATTCGCGCCCCCAGGATATGAGTTGATCTGCCGTATAATGTTCAAGCCCCGGAAAATTTTTTTGCCTGTCAACAATGGCATAAAAATTACCGCCATAAGCGACATCAATTTGTAATACTCCAAGTCCCGGACAATCGACAACAATATCTTCTGCAGCAAGAAATGATGGCACATTTGTGAGCCTTACATATTTTACTTTAGTCCGGTTATCGCCGGATTTTTTTTCTGATTCATATTCCGCTAATATCAATCCTGCAGGAGCTTCCAGTCTAACCAGTCCTTCAGTTTTTGGAACAATCAATCCTTCTTCAATAGCAATGGTGACTGTTCCGATAGTACCATGTCCGCACATAGGAAGGCAGCCGCTCGTTTCTATAAATAAAACAGCTGAATCATTTTGCGGATCATGCGCGGGATATAAAATGCTTCCGCTCATCATATCATGTCCTCGTGGCTCAAACATCAGGCCTCTTCGTATCCAGTCATATTCTTTCATGAAATGCTGCCGCTTTTCACGCATATTTCTTCCTTTCAGTTCCGGTCCTCCCCGTGATACCAGTCGAACCGGATTACCGCAGGTGTGTGCATCGATACAGACAAAAGTTTTTGCGTTAGACATGCTGAAGGAGTTATGTAATTTCTTTGTTTGATTTTTTTGTGAGAATAAGGTGATAAGATTCCCTGATCCAGCCAATGAGTTTTGCATCAATATCGGCAGGACTGTCAACAGGAACATAGTGAACAAAACGATGCGTCGAAGTCTGCAGATATTTTGAAACCGGGGGTATATTTTCCAGGTGGTCGAGAAAAAATTCAATATCGAGATGATTGCGTTTTATTTTAACAGCCAGGAAAGTGGAATAGGTTTTAAAAAAAATGGTATCCGGTGGAATTGTTTCTTCTTTAAATTCTCCTAATGTGCTGACCACTGAAATAATTTTTTTGTATATCTCTCTCAACTCAGGCGATCGTTTGGCAAAAAGTTCTTCTTTATGTATTAGTTTGCAGCTATGCGACTGGTTGGCATTCCTGAAACTGCGTCCGCAGGTTGGACAAATCCACATAATGATTCCAATATTTGTTAGTTCGATTAGCTTTTCACAGCTTCTTTTGTCAGCTGATCATTCACGGTTCTCCATATCTGCAATGGATTAGCATTTTTCAATTCATCCGGCAATAATTCATCAGGCCAGTTCTGAAAGCTCATTGGTCTTGCGAATCTTTTAATTCCATCGGCCCCAACCGAAGTAAAGCGGCTATCCGTGGTTGCAGGAAATGGTCCGCCGTGTTGCATGCTCAGGCAAACCTCCACTCCTGTCGGTACGCCATTCAGAATAAACCGGCCGCAGATATTTTTTACTGCTTCCACCAATTCATCATGAGTAAGAATATCATTCGGAGTAGCCATTAAAGTAGAAGTCAATTGGCCCTCTGTATGTTTTGCCACTTCGATCATTTCATTCATATCCCTGCACCTGATGATAATTGAATAAGGTCCAAATACTTCCTGGTGTAACACAGGATTATTCAAAAATGCTTTTCCGGAAGCAGAAGCAAGGGTTGGGACACCCTGATTATCCGCCGGATTAGTTGTGCTGATTGCAACGGTTTCCACATCCGGCTGAGCGATTGCCGTCTCACGTTTTTCCTTATACGCTTTTGCAATACCCGGATGCAGCATAGTTCCGGGTGCAACCAGTTTTATTTCATTTCCTAACATCGAAATGAACTGATTCAGATCATTCCCATCAACCCCGATGATCAGACCCGGATTGGTGCAGAATTGTCCGGTTCCCAACGTGATTGAACCTGCATACAATTTTGCAATCTCAGCGGCCGACTGATGCAATTTTTCAGGAAGAAGAAATACAGGATTGATGCTACCCATCTCGGAAAAAACAGGAATGGGTTCTTTGCGTTGATTTGCCCAGTCGAATAATGCTTTTCCTCCGCCATAAGAACCTGTAAAGCCTACTGCTTTCGTATGGGAATGAGTCACCAGAGATTTACCGGTTTCAAATCCGGCACCATGCACATGCGCAAAAATTCCGTCCGGCATATTTTTTTCTTTTGCTGCTTTAAAAATCGCCTGGGCAACCAATTCCGAAGTTTCTGCATGAGCAGGGTGTGCCTTAACAATGACCGGACAGCCCGCAGCGAATGCACAGGCTGTATCTCCACCAGCAGTAGAATAGGCGAATGGAAAATTGCTCGCTCCAAAAACAACGACCGGACCAAGCGGAATCAGCATCTTGCGCAGGTCTGGTTTTGGGGGATTTTTGGCCGGATTGGCCGTATCGATTCGTGCCTCCAGCCAGTCTCCTCTTTCGCATGCATCTGCGTAACTCTGTAGCTGGAAAATTGTTCTTGCTCTTTCACCACGTAATCTTTGTTCAGGAAGATTTGTTTCGGATTGAGCCGTCTGTAACAATTGATCCCCCAGGGCATCCATTTGCACCGCTATGGCTCGCATAAAATCGGCTCTTTGCTTCAATGACATTTTCCTGTATTTATGAAATGCCCACCAGGCTTTTTGCATCACCCGATCAATTTCTGCTGAACCTGCATCCTTAAACATAATCTGAAATTTTATTATTCACTAACATTTATAATATCAGCAAAGTTTAGTCCACTCTGATTCTGGCTATTCCGGTCAGTGAACGGCACAACTACAGTAGCGTACAGTGAATTAAAAAACAAAACAGAATGAATTGATTACAAGTTAAGATAATCCTTCAGGACCGGTCTTGAAGAAATGCCATCGCGAATAATTTTACCGATTTGTTCCCTTTCCTCAGCAACAAGCGTTAACCTGGGAACACGAACCCATTCGGTTCCGAGCCCGGCCAAAGATGCTGCAAATTTAATATACTGAACCAGTTTGGGATGGAGATCCAATTCCAACAGCGGCAAAAACCAACGGTATATTTCTCTTGCTTCATTAATCTTCCCTGCCTGCACCAAGCGATAAACAGCTACTGTTTCTTTTGGAAAAGCATTGACCAGGCCGGCCACCCATCCCACAGCTCCCATCAGCATCGCCTCCATCGCAATTGTATCCACGCCGCATAAAATATCAAACCGGCTTCCGAAGCGGTTAAGCATTCTCGTTACATTTGAAACGTCCCGGGTTGATTCTTTAACAGCCTGGATATTGCTGCAGCCAGTCAGTTCTTCAAACATATCGCCTGTAATTTCTATCTTATAATCGACCGGGTTATTATATAATATAATCGGCAGATCTGTTGAAAAAGCTATATTCTTAAAATAAGTAACGGTTTCCCTGTGATCACTTTTGTAACGCATGGGTGGAAGCAGCATCAGACCATCTGCTTTCCATTGTTTTGCTTTTTCAGCCTGGCTGATCGCTTCACGTGTAGATCCTTCAGCAATATTCAGCACCACGGGTAATCTGCCCGCTGATATTTCAATTGCTGATTTTACAAGCTTTTCTTTTTCTTCCATAGTCAGCACACTGGCTTCACCCAACGTGCCGCCCAGGATAATCCCGTCGATACCCGCTTCTATTTGCGTTGACAGATTAAGATGGAATGTTTTCAGATCCAGTTCATCATTTTTGAAAAAAGGAGTGATCACAGCCGGGAAAATGCCTCTCCATTTAAAATCCATATCTTATATTTTTTCCAAAAATATTGCGTAATTCAATCCGCACAACATAGATGGGCCATGGTTTTTTATGAAGACAGTATTTCTGATATTGCACTGATGCTGGTAAAAAGGAAAAATAGGTATAAACATTGGCTAAAATTATACCAATGCAGGATAGGTATCTTGGATGAATTTGAATAAATTCGCATATCCACGTCCATCACCGATTGCTCACATTACCTTACATATGAAACGAATATTGATTTTTTATTGTGTGCTGACAATGGGAATCGCAGGGAAGTGTCAGAATACGCCAGCAGACAGCCTGAATATTATTGCAGGAAATTTCATCAGGCATCTCCGAAAAAATCCCACTGAAAAAATTTACCTGACTACCGATAAATGGTTTTATATAGCCGGGCAGAGAATCTGGTTCAAAGCTTACTGCCTAAATGCATTGTCGAACAAACCGACTTATCAAAGCAAAATATTGTTTGTTGACCTGGTGGATGAGTATGACAATGTGATCAGCCAGACATTACTTGATATCAGGAAACAAAGATTGGATGGGAATTTCGCATTATCGGCTTTTCTGCCCGAGGGATATTACTGGATCAGGGCTTACACCAGGAAATTATTGCGCGAAAATGTTAACCGTGTTTTTGTTCAGCCCATTTACGTGTTGAGCCCTCAGGCGCCCAACAATTCAGCATTGAACGAAAAATCTCCGGTCGACAAAAAAGATATTACAAAAACAAATCAACCCCAGGTAATATTCTACCCGGAAGGAGGAGCCATTGTGGCAGGGACTAATTCTGTCGTTGCGTTTCGCTCTTTTGATGCCAATGGAAACCCTGTTGATATTAGTGGTTATGTAAGTGACAATATAGATTCAGTAGTCACGACTTTTAAGACCACTATACCGGGTCTTGGAAAATTAAGTTTCGAACCCTGGAAATCCCGGAAATATGTTGTTCACGTGAAATGGCCTGACAATACCCAGTCGATTTATACATTACCTGCAATCGATCAGTATGCAAAACAACTTTCAGTAACCAATCAGACGCCAACTCTGTTCCAGGTTCAGGTTTCCCTTGGTGACTCATTGTATAAAAAAAATAAACTTACTTACTTATTGGCTGTAAGCGGCGATAGTTTGTGTTTTGCAGGTATAGGGAGAGACATGTACCAGGTATTTATTCCGAAGGAAAGATTTCCCCAGGGCAAAGCCACACTGCTTCTATTTGATGAAAGACATCAGATCGTGAGTGAAAGAAATATTTATGTTGACAGAAATAGTAATATAGTCAGTATCCAGGCTGATAAGGAAAGCTATGGCTCCAGGGAAAAAGCGACATTAAATATCACCCTGACTGATTCCATGCAGATCCCGGAACTTTCCAGATTTTCGATTGCTGTAACAGATGATAATCTGACAAAGCAGGTTCCTGCAGAACCGGAAGACAATCCTCTTTCCTATACTGGTTTGCAATTACCTGCAGAAGAAAAAAGCTACTCAACAGAAGAATGGGACCTCATCATGCTTACTCAAAAAAATAAATTTACCGGATGGCAGGATGAATCAGACATTTCTGATACGCGAACAACTAATATAGATGATGACAGCGTTTTTACTGCAATTAACGGTCATGTGGAAGGAGCTGGAAATACACCCAAACCTAATCGCATTATTACCTTGGTTACCAAACAGAATGATCTGGGCGTTTTTGAAACCGATACGACAAACAATCTGGGACGCTTCCATTTTTCTTTACCCGGATATGATGACAGCACTGAATTTCTGCTTCAGGTAGCGAATAAAAAAGGTATTAAACAGGATGAAGAAATTATCATCGATAGTTTTGCCTTTCCCCATTTTAAAACTCCGGCCCAATCGAAAAAAAGATTCGCATCAACTGAAACCAAAGTGATTCATGATTTTAAAGCTCATCAACTAGACACTACTCTCATTGGGACGGGAAAGGAATGGTTGAATGCAGTAACCGTTAAAGCATATAAGAAAAAAGAAGTGGACTATGATGAAAGCAAGCGGGTAAGCCCTTTTTCAAGGATTATTACATCTGATATGATTGAACAGGGTGGAATAGGCTCGGTTGCCAATGCGTTATTAATGACTCCGGGAGTCCATATGAAAAACGGACACCTGGCAGTTACCGGTGGGGCGGGATTCAGAGAAGGAGAACCATTGCTGGTGGTTGACGGCGTGCCGATAGATATGTCGCGTGATACCGGCTCGCAAGCGGTTTTTGTTTCAACCAGTCCATTGCTCAATTATATCGAACAGATTTCACCCGCAGTGATAGATTTTATAGAAGTCCTGACCGGGGCAGAGGCAGCCATTTACGGCACCAGAGGAGCTTATGGTGTGATCATTATCAACACCGGAACAAGACTAAAAGTGGACAATAAATACGCCAGGATCGGCCTTAGCAAGATTTACCCCAAGGGGTATGCCTATCCTTCCAATTTTATTTCGCCGGATTATGATAAAAAAGAAATTAAAAAATCAATTACGCTTGATGAACGCTCCACAATTTACTGGAATGGGAACATGGCCACGGACTATAACGGAAAAGCCTCTGTTAGTTTTTTTACTGCTGATCCGAAATCTACATACACTGTCACAGTCAAAGGATTTACAGCCAGGGGAGAATTGATTTATAAGCAGATTAAAATCGACAGGAAATAATTTATACAGCGGTCCCCTCGAGATCATAGTCATAAGCCTTATCAATCCTGATATTGACGAATTCGCCGATCGGCAATTCCTGATCTGTACTGATGATAACTTCATTATCTACTTCTACTGAATCAAATTCGGTTCTTCCAAGATACCTGCCTGCTTCTTTTTTATCGATGATTGTTTTAAAAACCTTTCCAACTTTTTCCAGGTTTTTTTCATAAGAAATTCCCTGCTGCGTTTCCATCAATTCCGTCGCTCTTTCTTCTTTTTCTTCTGACGAAACATCATCTTCAAGATCGTATGCAGCGGTACCCTCTTCATGCGAATAAGTAAACACACCTACACGGTCAAACCGATGTTCCTGCAAAAATTCTTTCAGTTCATTTACATCCTCAGGTTTTTCGCCCGGAAAACCGGCGATCAATGTCGTACGCAAACATATTCCCGGAATTTTGTCACGAATTGAATAGATAAGATCAGTCATCTCTGCACGGGTAATTTGCCTGCGCATGGCCTTAAGCATATTGTCGCTTGCATGCTGCAAGGGAATGTCTAAGTAATTGCAGATATTTTCATGTTGCTTCATGACATCGATAACCTCTAGAGGAAATTTGGATGGATAGGCATAATGCAACCTGATCCATTCAAGTCCTATGACATCAGCCAGACGATGCAATAATTCAGGGAGCATTCTCTTTTTGTACAGATCAAGTCCATAATAAGTAAGCTCCTGGGCTATCAGCATAATTTCCTTCACTCCTTTTTGCACCAATCCTTCGGCTTCTTTTACCAGGACTTCCATCGGTTTGCTGATATGCTGGCCGCGCATCAGCGGTATAGCGCAAAATGCACAGGTCCGGTTACAGCCTTCGGCTATTTTCAGGTAGGCATAATGTGTAGGAGTTGCCAAAACACGTTCCCCGATCAATTCTGATTTATAGTCGGCCTGAAATTGTTTTAAAATCAGAGGAAGTTCCATGGTCCCAAACCAGGCATCGACTTCAGGTATTTCTTTTTCCAGTTCATTGCGGTACCGGTGGCTCAGGCAGCCGGTCACATATACTTTATCCAGTTTCCCTTTCTTTTTCAGATCAACCTGATGCAAAATCATATCAATCGATTCCTCTTTCGCTTTCTCAATAAAACCGCAGGTATTTACAACAACTATATTATGATTTTGCCTCCTGTTCTCATGCACCACATCAAAATCATTAGCCGATAACTGGGCGCCCAGCACTTCGCTGTCGACCATATTTTTGCTGCAGCCGAGGGTAATGATATTGACTTTATCTTTCTTAAGCGTCTTCGTTTTCATGAAGCTGCAAAGGTAAGCTAAGCCTGTGAGACATGCGTTTAGTTTGTCTCGATACAGACAATCAATTGTTTTGCTTCATCTGGCATTTACAAAATATTTAACTTAGAGAATCTTCAAATATATATGGCAAAAAGAACGAGCAGGAGGCTTACAAGGATATTCCTCCTTTTTTTCAAAAGCGAAAGCGTGAGTGGACTGATCATTATTGCCTGCACGCTTATTTCATTGGGTGTAGCCAATAGCGGACTGAGAAATTTCTATCTTGATTTCTGGAATTTTCCGATAAACTTGTCGTTTTTTAAACTGCATTTGAATTATTCGTTTCAGGAATGGATCAATAATGCTTTGATGGCTGTTTTCTTTCTAATGGTGGGACTGGAAATAGAACGTGAATTGTATATCGGTGAGTTATCTGATTTCAAGAACGCTCTATTGCCAATTATCGCTGCAGCCGGTGGAATGTTAGTGCCCGCAATGATTCATTTTTCTTTTAATCATGGAACAATGACCCAGCCCGGAGCAGGAATCCCAATGGCAACTGATATTGCATTTTCATTAGGGGCTTTGTCTTTACTGGGCAGGAAAGTGCCTTCTTCACTTAAAATATTTCTCACTGCATTAGCCATCATTGATGATATTGGAGCAGTCATTGTGATTGCCATTTTTTATAACAAAGAAATTTCCGCAGTCTATCTTGCTATCTCGCTGGGAATATTTGTTTTCATGCTTGTTTTAAACAGGCTGAATGTTTACAAAATAGAGATCTACCTGATTGCCGGCGTTTTGATGTGGTATTTTCTTCTTCAGTCAGGCGTGCACGCTACAATCAGTGGTATTCTTATCGCATTTGCCATCCCATTCCGAAAAAATGATCAGATCAACCCTTCATACAAACTGCAACTCGCCTTGCATAAGCCGGTCAATTATTTTATTATCCCATTATTTGCTTTGGCCAATACCGGAATTCAGGTTGGATCAAATTGGCAAAAGGAAGTTTATTCGAGAAATAATTTCGGGATTGTAGCAGGGCTTTTCATAGGGAAACCTACCGGCATTTATTTATTTAGCCGTATAGCTGTAGCATTGAAATGGTGCAGGCTGCCTGAAAACTGCAATTGGAAAATATTATTGGCCACAGGAATACTGGGAGGAATTGGTTTTACAATGTCTATTTTTATAAGCAACCTGGCTTTCGATGGCAATCCTCATTTGATCGGGAGTTCTAAGATCGCTGTATTGGTGGGATCACTGCTCTCGGGCATTGCCGGATTATTTGTCTTGTATCTGAGTTGTAAAAAGAACTATGATGAATAAAGAAAAGATTCAGCATTTCCTGAGATTGATTATTTTCCGGTTGTTTAGGATTATAGCCCTGGATTTAAATCCCGGGTGTGAAGACGAACTGATTGATTTCTGTATCTTATTTTTCCAGACTGAACAGGCTGTCTACAAACTCATGCCTGTCGAATACAAGAAGGTCTTCCATTTTTTCTCCTATTCCTATAAATTTCACCGGTATTTTGAATTGATTGGCGATTGCAAGAACCACTCCGCCCTTGGCTGTGCCATCAAGTTTTGTAATTGCGAGCGCAGAAACATCAGTAGCTGCTGTGAATTGTTTTGCTTGTTCCAGCGCATTCTGTCCGGTTGAGCCATCAAGAACCAGCAACACTTCATGTGGGGCATCGGGATGAATTTTTTTGATGGCTCTTTTGATTTTAGCCAGTTCTTCCATCAGATGCGCTTTGTTATGCAAACGACCTGCAGTATCGATGATCACCACATCAGTATCCCTCGCTATTGCGCTTTGTACAGTATCAAAAGCTACTGCGGCGGGATCTGCGCCCATTCCTTGTTTTACGATGGGCACACCTACGCGCTCACTCCATATCGAAAGCTGGTCAACTGCCGCCGCACGAAAAGTATCGGCAGCTCCCAGCAGAACAGATTTGCCTGCTTTCTTGAAATTATAAGCAAGCTTTCCGATGGTTGTTGTCTTACCAACTCCATTCACCCCTACTACCAGGATTATATATGGCTTTACCCCAGGTGGGATTTCAAAATCATTGTAAGATTTATCCTTATTATCAACCAGGATAGATTCCATTTCCTGCTGCAAAATTTTGTTGAGTTCAGCAGTATTCAGGTATTTGTCTTTAGACACTCTTTTTTGAATCCTGTCAATAATCTGAACAGTGGTATCAATTCCCACATCAGCACCGACCAGGGCTTCCTCAAGATTATCCAGGACTTCATCATCGACAGTGCTTTTCCCCGCCAGTGCCTTGGTTATTTTGGAAAGAAAACCCTCCTTTGTCTTTTGTAATCCATGGTCAAGACTTTCCTTTTCTTTTTTTCCAAAGAGTTTATCAAAAAGACCCATACAGGTTTACATTTTTATAGGCGATGATTTATATCTTTCTGCAACGTTGCACAATTTACTGGAGTTTATTATTCCGGGAGAATGCATCTGCAATTCATAACCCCGGAAAAAATAAAAGCCGCCCCTTGAAGAGACAGCTTCGCATAAGATGTACCAAGGATAATTATTTCTGTGCAAGAAATTGTTTGATCTTGTCCTTATGCACTATCGCTTCCTTGAAAGTATAAGCACCGGTCTTGGCGCTGCGAACCGCACGAATCACTTTTGTCCAGTTCTTGGCTTCTGCCGCAGCTTTGGCATCTTTTGTCTTAATAGCGGTTTTAGCTTGCTTTGCCATAGTATAATTTTATGAATGTGATAATGTGGGAAGGTAAAAATGCGGAGATATTCTAACTCTACGTTCTTGCTTCACCAGCTTATTTTATTTCTTTGTGAACAGTTACCTTTTTTAAGATAGGGTTATATTTCTTTAACTCCAGGCGCTCTGGTGTATTTTTTTTGTTTTTGGTAGTGATATAACGGCTGGTCCCCGGCTGGCCGCTGTTCTTATGTTCGGTACATTCCAGTATCACCTGAACCCTATTACCTTTTTTTGCCATATACTCAATTTGAAGTAATGAAAAACTTAATTAATTCAACACAAACCGTTTCATTCATTTCCACCTTATCTAGATCTTCTCTCCATTCGATCTCAATTCTTTTACCACGTTGTAGAGCCCCCTTTTGTTAATGGTACGCAAACCTTCCGACGAAACCTTGAGGGTAATCCATTTATTTTCTTCAGGCAGGTAAAAACGCTTGTTCTGCAGATTGGGTAAAAACCTGCGTTTAGTCTTTATATTGGAGTGGGAAACGCTGTGTCCCGACACCGGCTTTTTGCCTGTAACCTGACATACTCTTGCCATGATTGCGGAATTTAGGACGGCAAAGGTCGTAAAATCTCTTCAAATGGCAAAAAGAAATGGGATTTTTTTCCACTATCCTGCTGCTCAAAGCAATAGTTAAGATGGTATTATAACTGTAAGGCAGAAGTGGTCGACCTGAAATAGAGTCGTCGACCAGGCCTTTGAAGTGGTCGACTTGGAACCGCAGTCGTCGACCTGGAATCGAAGCTGGATCGTGTCGATAATCCCTTCAGATGTATTTAATAATTACTTAATTTACCTTTCCATTCCGGTTTGTCTACTTTGCAGGAAAGGTAGTCAACGTGGAACAAGATATGAAAAGGAAGACAATAGCACGGGATATCAGTTGGTTATCGTTTAATGAACGGGTATTGCAGGAAGCGATGGACCCCACTGTTCCTCTCCGGGAACGAATGCGCTTTTTGGCGATTTTTTCCAACAACATGGATGAATTCTTCCGTGTGCGTGTAGCCACTCTCAACCGCATGATCGAGTTCAGCGGAAAAAAAATTAACATGCACATGGAGATCGCCCCGGATAAAATCCTGGATGAGATTCAGCATATCGTGTTGCAACAGCAGGAAAAATTCAATGAAACATGGGAGCAGGTCAGGAAAGAAATGGAAAAGGAAAAAATATTCATTCTGACCGAAAAACAATTGAGCAAGGACCAACAGCGATTTGTACAAAATTATTTCGAGGAAGAAGTCCGGTCCAATATTATTCCACTGATGATTGAAAGCATTCCGCAATTTCCTTATCTGCGCGACAAATCCATTTATCTTGGAGTAGTGCTTTCCAGAAGAGACGGTGCCATGAAAAGAAAATATGCCCTGATTGAAATCCCGAGTCGCTTCCTGGGAAGATTTGTGGAGTTACCTTCCCAAAATCCCGAAGAACATTATATTATCTTACTCGAAGATATTGTTCGATATAACCTCCGGAATATATTTTCCTATTTTGGGTACGACAGGTATCAGTCCTGGGTTTTTAAAGTTACCAAGGATGCAGAAATTGATATTGACAACGACGTGTCCACAACCCTGATTCAAAAAATTGAAAAGGGAGTAAAAAACCGCCGCAAAGGCAGACCGGTTCGATTTGTATATGACAAAGAAATGGATGAAGGATTATTGCAATACCTGATCAGAAGACTAAACCTCGTTAAAAAAGGCAACCTGATTCCCGGTGGAAGAATTCATAATTTCCGCCACTTTATGGATTTTCCCGAAGTTTTTCAAAAAAGAGGACAGAGAAAAAAACCATTCGTCCATCCTGCTTTAATCAAATCACCTCGTGTTACTGATACTCTCCTGGAGCAGGACGTTATGTTGCATTTCCCTTATCATTCTTTTAACCCTGTCATTGACCTGCTTCGTGAAGCAGCCATTGATCCCAATGTTACTACAATAAAAATTACCTGTTACCGGCTCGCTTCAAATTCGAAAGTAATCAATGCACTAATCAATGCAGTAAGAAATGGGAAAAATGTTACGGCCATGGTCGAGTTGCGCGCGCGCTTTGAAGAAGAAGCAAACATGGCATGGAAGGACAGGCTTGAGGAAGAAGGAGTAAAAGTAATGATCAGCATTCCCAACGTGAAAGTGCATGCGAAAATGTGCCTGATCAAAAAAAGAATAAACAACCGTACAATTCATTATGGATTTGTAAGTACGGGTAATCTGAATGAAAAAACCGCGGCTTTATACGGCGATCACTGCCTTCTCACGGCCAACAGGAATATCATGGCAGATGTAAACCGTGTTTTTAATTACCTTGAAAAAAGAAAAGAAGGAATCTCTGATCTGAAAGCATGCAAGACGCTAATTCCCTGCCCCATTGTTCTGCGAAGGGAATTGTTAAAGATGATCAACAAGGAAATAAAAATTGCAAGAAACAAAAGACCGGCCTCCATAACCTTAAAAATGAATTCACTTTCGGATGAAGAATTAATTTATAAATTATATGATGCAGCCAAGGCCGGAGTAGAGATCAAATTGATTGTGCGCGGCATCTTCTGTATGTTTTCCGAAAACAAGAAATTCATTAAACCCGTTACGGCAATAAGCATCGTGGATGAATACCTGGAGCATGCAAGAGTATTTATATTCAGAAACAACGGTAAAGAAAAAGTTTATATATCTTCGGCCGACTGGATGGTGCGCAATCTGGATCACAGGGTGGAAGGAACCTGTCCTGTGCTGGATGAGCATATACGGAATGAATTGAAAGCGATCCTTGATATACAATTCTCAGATAATGTAAAAGCGAGATGGCTGGATAATGAACTCAGCAATAAATACAAAAGGGATCATTTGAAAAAGAAAATCCGTTCCCAGATTGAAATATACAATTACCTGCATCAAAAAAACATCAGAAGTGCAGAAACCATACAACTGCGGCTGGCCGATATCAACAGTGAAATGGCTTCTGTAGTATGAAAACTTTTGCCCATTAAATGAGACTGGCAGCTATAGACATTGGAAGCAACGCGGCACGCCTGCTTATTTCAGACGTTGTCATCAATAATAATAAGACAGAATTTAATAAACTCAACCTCATCAGGGTGCCTCTTCGATTAGGGTTTGACGTTTTCGAAAAAAAAGAAATCTCCCCTGAAAAAGCCATGATGATCATCAATACGCTTCAGGCATACAAATACCTGATAGAAGCTTATGATGTTGAATATTTTAAAGCAGCTGCCACTTCCGCCATGCGGGATGCAACGAACACGGAAGATATTTTACGACAGGTGAGGCAGGAAACAGGGATTGATATTGAAGTAATCAGTGGCGGAGATGAAGCCTCTTTCATCTACGAGAACCATATTGCCGAAAACCTCGATAAGGAACATTCCTATTTATATATTGATGTAGGTGGTGGCAGCACCGAGCTCACTTTTTTCGCGGAAAACAAACTTATTTTCAAAGAATCCTTTAATATCGGAACCATTCGTTTACTAAAAAACCAGGTTGAAGAGCATCAATGGGAAGCCATGAAAGATTTCATAAAAAAAGAAACAAAGGGACATGGATATGGTCTGACCGCCATTGGCTCAGGAGGCAATATCAACAAGGTTTTCTCTCTGTCGAAAAGAAAGGACGGGAAACCACTCTCCCTTGAATTACTCAAAGATTACTACAAAGAACTCAGCAGCTTTCCGCTCAAGGAACGTATGCGGCTTTACAATCTCAAGGAAGACCGGGCCGATGTTATTGTACCCGCTTTACAGATATACATCAACGTTATGCGCTGGGCTGATACGGAAGAAATTTATGTCCCGAAGATTGGCCTGGCTGATGGTCTTATCCAGCACCTCTACGAAGAATTATTAAGAAAAGGGGTGAAGCCTTAACGAAACTTCATTAACCGGATATTTTGTGATATCTCAAATTGCCCTACCTTAGCAGCCGCTTCAATATTCTCCATGGCAGGGAAAATGGGAGTTATGTTTTATTCTAATTGCAGAGCCATATCCTCTTCCTTGCACTGCTCATTTTCATCACTCAAAAAATAACTCCATGCCGGCTAAAAAAGAATTCAAAAAGATAACGACTCATTCCCTGCAAATGATGAAATCCAATAAAGAAAAGATTTCTATGATCACGGCTTATGATTTTTCTTTTGCAAGATTATTCGATGCAGCAGGCATCGACGTCATCCTGGTTGGAGATTCTGCATCTAATGTGATGGCAGGACACGAAACCACGCTGCCCATTACGCTGGATCAAATGATCTACCATGCATCATCTGTTATCCGTGGTGTAAAACGATGCCTTGTCGTAGTCGATCTTCCATTCGGATCTTATCAATCCAATTCAAAAGAAGCGCTTATTTCTACATTCCGTATCATGAAAGAAACCGGAGCCCATGCAGTAAAACTGGAAGGGGGGGAAGAAGTGTTGGAATCGGTAAAAAGAATTATTGCTGCCGGCGTGCCGGTGATGGGTCATTTGGGATTGACACCTCAATCGATTTATAAATTCGGTACTTACTCCGTAAGAGCAAAAGAAAAAAATGAAGCAGAGAAACTAAAACGTGATGCCAAATTGTTGGAGGAAGCAGGGTGCTTCGGCATCGTACTTGAAAAAATACCAGCCATGCTTGCCAAAGAAGTTGCAGAGAGTCTACACATACCCGTTATAGGAATCGGAGCAGGTCAATTTTGCGACGGCCAGGTGCTGGTGATGCACGATATGCTTGGAATCAATACAGAATTCAAGCCACGTTTTTTGCGTCAATATCTGACTTTGCATGAAGAAATCACCAAGGCAGTGCAGTCTTATATCAAAGATGTCAAAACCAAAAACTTCCCAAGCGAACAGGAGCAGTATTGAATGTCTTTTGCATAGCCGGACGAATTTACCGCCGAGTCGACCACTTCATTGAAGCAGGTCGACCACCTCGTTGAAGCGAGTCGACCACCTCGTTGAAGCGAGTCGACCACCCCGTTAAAGCGAGTCGACCACCCCGTTGAAGCGAGTTCGACCACCTCAGTTCCCAAATTGCTATAAAGAGCCTGAAAAAGTTATTTACCCAGTTCCGACCACTACTTCCTTACATCAGCATCCAGGATGTCATACATGACAAGTGAATGATCCGCCCCTTTTAATTTGCTGAACAGACTTCGACAATCTGTGTTTTCAGAAAAACGATTGATTACCTGGAGCCGGTCATAAAAGGCATGACGAAGATGCCTTTTTTCTTTCTCAATTACTACAGTGGCAATTCTTGAAGCTGCTGAATAGTTGCCCTGACTTGTCTTTTCCGCAAATACAGCCACATTATTATGCTTGTAATTGGAGGATTGCAGATTCAATATCTGACAGGAACAGATTTTTCTCGTGCGGGAAGACTGAATTTCTGATAGAGCAAGACTGGAATCTATCTTCCTGACAAGAGCAAAAAAATCAGGGGAAAAAGGAGAGACTGGTTTTGGCGAACCATTACCTGCAAATGTATTAAAACTCAGCGCAAATGAGCATGCGCTGCAAATCAGTGTACGGATCATGATGATATAAATCAAGTTTACAATAGGGTGATGGTTTCTAAGGTACCGGAACTTGATTGATACCAGATTTTAACGTGCGGTTGGAAAATAAAAAAACCTGCAACAACAGGTTAATCAGACGGATTGGAGATAATAGAATACAAAGAATGCAAAAAAAACTGGTATTTCATAGTTTAATGTCAAGATTATTCAGAAGACTTCATTATCGCAAAAAGTAATATGTATTGTTTTAAGGATTTTCCCCCCTTTTGTCAGCAAACTGAATGCTGATCATCATTATGATCTTTTTCTCATTATATTACAGTACTAACCAAATTACTGTTTATGGGAAAAACACTGTTTTGCTTAAGCATCCTGCTAAGCTCATATCTTCTGCATGCTCAAACTACGGTTACAGGAGTCATTAAAGACTTAAAAACCAATCTACCTCTTCAGGGTGTTTCAATAAAACTGAAGTCCGGGAAATCCGGAACAGTTACAAATGCTAATGGAGAATTTAAAATGACTATTCACCCCGGAGATACCCTTGAAATAAGTAATATTGGTTATAAAGCCCAGACACTGGTTGTTGGCGCCCAGTCCGGATTATCCATCATGCTGGAACCGAGCTCTTCTGAATTATCCGAAATCGTATTCGTCGGAAGCCGGGGTGCAGGCAGGGCTAAAACGGAAACTCCGGTTCCCGTTGATATCATACATATCAGTCAGGTGTCAATTCCAACCGCTAAGATGGACCTGACTTCAGTTTTAAATTATTCCGCTCCTTCTTTCAATTATAATAAACAAAGCGGGGCCGACGGAGCGGACCAGATTGATTTGGGTACGCTAAGGGGGCTTGGTCCGGATCAAACTCTTGTTTTAATAAATGGAAAAAGAAGACATCAAACCGCCTTTGTAGCCTTATTTGGCACAAGGGGCAGGGGAAATTCAGGAGTGGATCTGAATGCTTTTCCTGAGGCTGCAGTGGACCGGGTTGAAATCCTAAGGGATGGAGCCTCGGCTCAATATGGCTCTGATGCCATTGCAGGCGTTATCAATATTATTCTTAAAAAAGACATCAATCACTGGACAATCAAAGGAGGCTGGTCCGGTTATTACGATACTAAGTTCAATTCTTATCAAACCAGGGCCACTAATGATTATTATTACAGCCATCCTATTGATGGAGGCAGTGTTTCTCTTTCTGCCGACAATGGATTCGCCTTAGGGACGAAAGGAGGATTCATCCATATTTCCGTCGATTTCCTCAACCAGGCCAAAACTTTCAGACAGGTGCCTGACACCAACGTGACGACCAATCCAAAAGCTTTACCCTTAAACAATCTGCGCAGAGCTTTTGGTGACGGTTCCCTGACAAGTGGAGGAGCCATGTATAATATGGAAATCCCGATGGGGCCCGTAGGCAGAACTACTTTCTATTCTTTCGGGGGATATAATTACAAGGCATCTGACGCTTATGCCTATACGAGAAACAGCGATGACCCTTCCCGTTTCCCGGTCGACGGCAGCGGCAATATCATGTATGACCCACGTATTATGCACCAGTCGAAAACGGATGGCACTATTTATTATAACCCACACATTCAGACTCATATTTCTGATGCGTCGTTTGCTTTCGGCTTCAGGGGAGATTTGGGTGATCAATGGTTGTGGGATTTCAGCAATACCATAGGGAGAAACGATTTTCATTTCTTTGGTGACAAAACTTATAATGCTTCACTCGGATCTATTACCCCAAATCATTTCGATGATGGCGGCTTTAATTTTCTTCAAAACACGGCCAATCTCGATTTCAACAAGTCATTCAAATCCCTGGGTGAAGGACTCAACCTGGCTTTGGGCGCAGAATACAGGTATGAACGATATGCTATCTATTCAGGAGAAGAAGCTTCATGGAAACAATATCCAAACTCGACCGGACAGGCTGCGGGATCACAGGGGTTCCCGGGGTTCCGTCCTGCTGATGATGTAAAAGCAGACCGTTCGAATATCGGCGCCTATGTGGAAGCAGAATTAAATGTAACCAGAAGGTGGTTGCTTGATCTCGCTGTTCGTTTTGAAAACTATTCTGATTTCGGTTTTGTCAACACATCCAAACTGGCAACACGCTATAAAATAACAGACAATTTCAATGTCCGCGGCTCCGTCAGCACAGGATATCGTGCTCCTTCTTTACAACAAATCAATTTCAGCAACACGCTGACAACTTTTGTCGGGAATGTGTTGGAAGAAGAGAAAGTGGCGCGCAATGACGATCCCATTACTAAAGCAGCAGGCATTCCAAACCTGAAACAAGAGACATCAATAAACGGAAGCATTGGTTTCAGCTGGAAACCGGTAAACAACCTGACTGTAACTGTCGATGGTTATATTGTGAAGGTAAAAGACAGGGTCGTTCTCTCGGGTTTGTTTAGTGCTTCCGATACTACATTGCCTCCCGAACTCACTTCTCAATTGCAAAGTCTTAACGTGGCACTGGCACAATTTTTTGCAAACGCTGTAAACACGACCAACTTCGGTCTTGATGTCGTTGTCGATTACAATAAAAGATGGGGCAACAAGGGATTCAAACTTTTATTCGCAGGTAATATTCAAAATATGCGGGTTGATTCTATCAATGTTCCTCCGAAACTAAATGACAGTTATCTTCATCGGAAAACTTTTTTCAGCGACAGGGAAGAAGCTTTTTTGAAAGCCTCAGCGCCAAAATCCAAATTCTCACTAAACCTGGAATATAGTGTAAATAAATTTGCCGTAGGCGGGCACTTTACTTATTTCGGCGATGTAAAATTATTAGGATTTGGATGGACAGGCCCCGGAGTTCCCGGTTCGGGTCTCCCCGGAGATCCGGATATTTCCGGAAGCTTTACCGGAATTGATCCGTATGTGACAACAGAGGATGGAAATTCGGTAGTTCCTGAAGTATTTGATTATAAACCCAAATTGACAACTGATCTGTATGTATCCTACAAATTCTCGAAACACATATCCCTGTTTTTAGGAGCTGATAACGTTTTCAATGTGCATCCTGATTATGGAGTGGTCCCCAACGCAAGATATGCTCCGGGCGTTGGTAACCAATCTTTCGACAATGAATCCGGAGGCCCGTGGGACTCAGTGCAAATGGGGTTTGATGGAAGAAGGTTATTTGGGAAAGTGGTTCTTAATTTATAAAAGTGAGTCAAATTATGCTGTATTCAAAAGACCGGAAAAAATTGTTTTCCCGGTCTTTTGATTTTGAAATCTGGCTTATTCACCGATTTTAAATCAGCTTTCATCTATTGATAAGCAATGGGACGGTTTGTTCACATAGCTTTAGTTTTATTCTTCCAAAAAGAACAATAGTTTTGATCCCGAGTAGACATGATGCAAAAGTTTATCAGTGAATAAAAGAATCGTCCAAATCATCATTCATATTGCCGCCTGGGGTTGTTTTTTAATGCTGCCGCTTTTTTTCTTCCCAAGGCCGACGAATTCGTCTGCCATTCCGGAACAGGCTTTTACTCTTTATTTTGTTCTCAGTAATTCATTTTACATCGCGTTCTATTATCTCAATGCAAACCTCCTGATTCCTAAACTGCTTGAGCAAAAAAAAATGATTGCTTACACCACAATCATTATTACACTGCTCATTTTTTTTGGAGTTTTCCCCAGATTATACCAGCATTTATTCGGCGGAGATATTCAAAGATTTGCAAATGCTGTACGGCCGAACCCAAATAGGCCACGCAATTTCCGCCCCCCTATCCTATCGCCCGGATCGATTACCATTTTTCTACTTGTATTCATTTTCAGTACAGGGATAAAAGTAATTAATCAATGGCTGCAATCGGAAAGGAGAAGCAAGCAAATTGAAAACGAAAAACTGAACGCGGAACTTTCTTTTCTCAAGGCCCAAATCAATCCGCATTTTTTATTCAACACGTTAAATAATATTTATTCACTTGCTGCTGATAAGTCCGACCTGACAGCCGCTGCCGTAATGAAACTGTCCAACATTATGCGTTATGTGCTGACCGAAGCAAAAAATGATACTGTGCCGCTCGAAAAAGAAATCCAGTTCATCACGGATTATATTGAACTGCAAAAAATGAGAACTACCGATAAAACCTGTATTGATTTTATCATTGCTGGTGAATCCAACGGGAAGCAGATATCGCCTCTCATATTTTTGCCCTTTGTAGAGAATGCCTTCAAATATGGTATCAGCACGAGGGAACTATCACCTATTTCCATCCTGCTTGAGATGCAAAATGGGACAATTCATTTTCAGGTGAAAAACAGCAAACACAAATACACCAATATCAGGCCCGCAGCCAAAACAGGTATTGGCATTTCCAATACAAAAAGAAGACTGGATTTACTATATCAGAATCGTTATACTCTTAATATTGATGAGGATCCAAAGGCCTACACAATAAACTTAAATATTCACGTATAATGTTTACCTGTATAGCCATCGATGACGAACCGCTGGCACTCGAAGTGATCAAGAAATATATTGCTAAAATATATTTTCTTGAATTGAAAGGCACTTTCACTGATGCTTTCGAAGCTAAAAAAGCGCTGGATGCATCTCCTGTAGACATTCTTTTTCTTGATATTCAAATGCCCGATATCAACGGCATTGAATTTTCAAAAAGCTTAAGCTCAAAAAATACTGCCGTTATTTTCACTACTGCTTTCGGTGAATATGCCGTGGAAGGTTTTAATGTGGACGCGATTGATTATCTGTTAAAACCCATAGAATATGATCGCTTCCTCAAAGCAGTCTATAAAGCAAAAGAGTATATCGAATACCTGAATAACCAGGAATTGAACCAGGGATATATTTTCGTAAAATCAGATTACCAGATGGTAAAAATCAATCTCAAAGACATCCTTTACATAGAGGGACTGGATGACTATATTAAAATTTACCTCTCACAAAAATCCGTCCTCACACTGATGACTCTTAAAACCATCACTCAAAAATTACCTCCTAAAGAATTCCTTCGCGTTCATCGTTCTTATATTGTACCCATTAGCAAAATAGAAAATGTAAGTAAAAGCAAGATCAGAATCGCAGACAGAGAAATTCCAATCGGCGTCAGTTACAGCGATAGCTTTTTTGCAGCCATGGAAGACAAGATGAGCTGAATTCATCAGCTAAGTCCTAACTTGCAGGACAAGCAATTTTTATGGAATTCCTTTCCCAGCTGAACATTGAAAGCAAAAATAAAGGCGTGTCAACCGGGCAGCAGTGGATCTCTTCTAAAGGAAGGGCTATCGAATCTGTTTCACCGGTCGACGGCAAATTGATTGCAACTGTATCAACAACTGATAAAGAAAGCTATGAAGGCGTAATCAATAAAGCACAAAATGCTTTCCTCGAATGGCGTCAATGGCCTGCACCGCGCCGAGGAGAAATAGTCAGGCAGATCGGGGAAGCACTTCGGGCCGACAAAGAGTTCCTCGGCAAACTGGTCTCTTATGAAATGGGAAAAAGCCTGCAGGAAGGCCTAGGTGAAGTACAGGAAATGATTGATATCTGTGACCTTGCTGTCGGACTCTCGCGGCAATTGCATGGACTTACTATGCACAGCGAAAGGCCCGGGCACCGCATGTATGAGCAGTGGCATCCCCTGGGAATTGTGGGAATCATTTCTGCATTTAATTTTCCCGTAGCTGTCTGGAGCTGGAATAGTATGATTGCGTGGGTATGCGGAAATGTATGCGTATGGAAACCCTCGGAAAAAACACCGCTTTGTGCAATTGCCTGCCAGCATCTTGTTGCCAAGGTCTTTGTAAAGAATAATGCTCCTGAAGGACTGAGTGGATTGATCATTGGAGAAAGAGAAACAGGAGAATGGCTTGCTAATGATACCCGCATCCCTTTAATCTCAGCTACCGGATCAACGAGGATGGGCAAGGCTGTGGGTACAGCGGTGGCATCGAGATTGGGAAAATCCCTGCTTGAATTGGGAGGCAACAACGCCATCATTATTTCTGCAGATGCCGACCTGGATATGGCTATCCTGGGTGCCGTGTTCGGAGCCGTAGGAACAGCAGGTCAGCGTTGCACTTCTACCCGTCGTTTAATCATACATGAAAGCATATACGAAAAAGTAAAAGAACGCCTGGTGTCGGCATATAAACAACTCCGTATTGGCAATCCGCTGGAGGAAAAAAATCACGTGGGTCCGCTGATCGACAAAGCAGCGGTAAATATGTACCAGCAGGCGATTGACACCGGTAAAAAAGAAGGTTGCCGCTTCCTGGTGGAAGGTGGGGTGTTGCTGGGTGATGGATACGAGAGCGGTTGTTATGTAAGACCCTGTATCGCCGAGGCAGAGCCCCGTTTCAACATTGTACAACAGGAAACTTTCGCGCCGATTCTTTATTTATTAAAGTATGAATCGTTAGAGGAAGCTATCGCCATTCAAAATGGGGTCCCACAGGGATTGTCCTCGTCGATCATGACACTAAATCTGAGGGAAGCGGAATTATTTCTATCCCTTGCGGGAAGTGATTGCGGAATTGCCAATGTCAATATCGGTACTTCGGGAGCCGAGATCGGAGGCGCTTTTGGCGGAGAAAAGGAAACCGGCGGTGGAAGGGAAAGCGGGAGCGACGCCTGGAAAGCCTATATGCGCAGACAAACGAATACCATTAATTTCTCCACCCATCTGCCGCTGGCACAGGGAATCAGGTTCGATATATAAGGTTGTTTGCCAAAATAATAGGTCCTTTCAAGCGTTATGTATCCCATACCAGTCATGATGCTATGAGAACAGCCGCTGTCATCCCTAAATATCTGGCCCTTTTACTTTTATCTTTTTCCGGATTTGTAAAATCTACAGCCCAGATCAGGTTGGCTGCTTATGGTGGAATTCATTCAGCAAACGTGATTGAAAAAAATGATATCCCGGGCTGGGATACCGCAGTTAAAAATTATTACTCTCCAAGAACCGGATTTCATATCGGAGCAATTGCTGAAATTCCTCTCGGCCATAAAGGATTTTATTTTCAACCGGCTGTCGGATATACCTCCAAGGGCCGTCAATTCTACAAAAATTATGACACCACACTGGCTGACAAGGACACGATATATGCGCAGAACACACTCAAGCTGGGTTATATGGAAATACCACTTTATCTCACATATAAAATACCGCTTTCAGCAAACCATAAGAATAGTTTCTTTATCAGCGCCGGTCCTTATTTCGCTTTTTTCTATAATGGATCAATGAATCAACAAAGCAGGACCCTGATCTACGGTTCAGATAAATATCAATACAACGATAACAATGTGGATCTGCTCGTGGGGAATGCTCCAGATAAATACAAAACCTTCGATTTCGGAATAGATGCCAAAGCCGGTTTCGAATTCGGCAATATCATGTTGAGTGGATATTTCAGTCGTGGATTGACAAGCTTTTATACTGCAACATATCCGGGAAGTTTTCATCATCAGTTGATTGGCGCAACACTGGGAATCTGGCTCACTAAAGCAGCTCCAATCCCTCCTAAGATCGTCGATACAGATCATGATGGTATCCCTGACAATGAAGATCTATGTCCAACCCGGCCTGGTTCTGCCAAATGGCATGGGTGCCCAGTTCCTGACTCGGATGGTGATGGTATTGATGATGAACATGATTCCTGCAAAACGGTTCCTGGTATCGCAAAATATAATGGCTGTCCGGTTCCTGACTCGGATGGTGATGGTATTGACGATGAACACGACTCTTGTAAGACTGTTCCAGGTGTGGCAAAATATAATGGTTGTCCTATTCCTGATACAGATGGTGATGGGGTGAATGATGAAGAAGATAAATGCCCGAATGAACCAGGCACTATAGAAAACCAGGGGTGCCCTGTAATCAAAATAGAAGTACCGGAAAAAATAAGTTATGAAGGTGCGAATGTACTATTCAAATCATCCAGTAGTAAGTTGACAGAATCCTCCTATCAATCGCTGAATGGATTGGCGGATACGCTCAACAGGCATCCTGATCTGCACTTAACCATTGAAGGTTATACTGACAGCACCGGAACGCAAGCTCAGAACCTGGTATTGTCGCAACAAAGAGCAGACGAAGTGAAAAACTATCTTGTGAGCAAAGGAATAGCAGCAGACCGGGTAACAGCGATTGGTTACGGAGAGCAAAAGCCTTTGGGCAGCAATAAGACCCAGGAAGGAAAGGCGCTTAACAGGAGGGTGGAATTCAGGCTGAATGTTAAAAAATGACAGATCGATCAGATCCTTTTTTAACATCTTTGTTATTCTATTTCAATAATAAATCATAATTCTGATTTCTGTTGATGAGTTTAGAATATTATTAAGAAAAAAAATCAGATATTGCAGGCTTTATATACTCAAAAAAGTACATTAATCTTCACAAAATTTTATATCTAAAAAAACAAAAATGAAGCGCAGTTTGAAATGGTGTCTGGTGTTAGCCGCGATGATGCTTGCCTATCCGGCTGTACATGCCCAGGGGAAAACCTCAAAAAATGAACTTCCCAAAGGATGGCATTTGATGGACAAGGACAAGGACGGTGTGTACGGCATCAGCCTGGATAAAGCCTATGAATTCCTCAAAGAAAAAAATCTTAAAAGCAAAACCGTACTCGTAGCCGTTATTGACTCCGGCGTCGACACAGTTCAGGAAGATCTGAAAGATATACTTTGGACTAATCCAAAAGAAATTCCCGGAAACGGGATTGATGATGATCATAATGGTTATGTGGATGATATTCACGGATGGAATTTTATCGGTGGAAAGGATGGAAGCAATGTAAAAGATGATTCGCAGGAAGAAGGAAGAGTGTACTATCAGTATAAACAAAAATTTGAAGACAAAAATTTCAACCCCGCTTCTTTAAGTGGCGATGATTTGGAAACCTCTTCGGACAGGAAAGAAGTTTTCCTATGGCATTTGTTGAAAGAGTGAACAGTAAAAACGTTGCCGGTATTACAGCTGAACCCGTACGCATTGAAAAAGTTGTACAGGGGTATCGACGAAAACCAACTCGGCGCTT
>DATJWE010000107.1:0-12673 GCA_035501475.1 Puia sp.
TTGGTCATGGTTTCCTGCGTGGTAAAAGTTTTGGATGCAATGAGAAAAAGCGTTTCGTCGGGTTTGATCTTTTTCAGCGTTTCCACGATATGTGTTCCATCCACATTCGAAACAAAATAAGTTTCTATTTCCTTTAGCCAATATGGCCTTAATGCTTCTGTAACCATCGAAGGTCCAAGATCACTACCGCCGATCCCGATGTTGACGATATATTTTATTTTCCTGCCCGTATATCCCTTCCATTCACCGCTATGAATTTTTTTACTGAATCCTTTCATCTGTTCAAGCACTTTGCTCACTTCAGGCATCACATCAATGCCATCTGAATATATCGGGTTGGGCGATAGATTTCTCAAAGCAATGTGTAATACCGATCGGTTTTCAGTCTGGTTGATTTTTTCTCCTGTAAACATCGCTTCAATTGCTTCCTTCAGTCCGCATTCATTTGCCAATTGAATCAATAATGAAATCGTTTCATCGGTAATTATGTTTTTTGAATAGTCGAAGAGTAGATTCTCACTAAAAAGGGAAAATTTTGTAAACCTGTCAGGATCGGCCTGGAAAAAATCTTTAATGGCCGCCTTTCTTATGATCCCATAATGATCCTGTAACCGCTGCCATGCCTGGGTACGAAGAGGGGATGTTTTCGGAAACATACTTTGAGAATTAAAAGGTAAAAATAAGGAAGCGATTTCATCTACACATAAAATCAACTCGAATTCATAGTGAACCTGGAGGAATTCAAAAACAGGTCAGTGTATTCCGGAATTTTTTACAACTGCTGAATGATCCGGACTGTTTGCTCAGCCATTTCCGGTGAAACATTCAGATGAGTTACAAGCCTCACCTGCGTCGGGGATATATCAATAGTGAGAATACCTTTATTTTTTAAAGTCTCAGCAACAGATTTGGCTGTATAAGGAGGTTTTATTTCAAAAATAATAATATTGGTTTCCACCGGCATCATACTTTGAACAAAGTCTTTTTCCAGCAATGCTTTTGCTATGTATGCTGCATGTTCATGATCCTGTTGCAAACGATCGATATGATTGCGCAATGCATAAATACCAGTAGCGGCCATGAAACCCGCCTGTCGCATGCCGCCTCCCAAAGCCTTACGAACCCTTCGTGCTTTCTTTATAAATTCTTTTTTCCCGATCAGCATACTTCCGACCGGGCATCCCAGTCCCTTGTTCAGGCAAAAAGAAATACTGTCAAAAATTTCGCCGTATTGTCGGGGAGTTTCATTTTTTGCGACCATGGCATTGAACAGCCTCGCACCATCGAGATGAAGCGCCAATTTGTTATCTCTGCATAATTTTTTAATCTTTTTTATCTCTTCAAAGTCATAGCAGCTTCCTCCGCCCCGATTGGATGTGTTTTCGAGGCAAACTACTGAAGTGTGCGCTTTGTGCACGTCGTCAGGATTGATTCCAGCAGCGATCTGCTCTGCAGTGATCCTGCCCCGGTTTCCTTCCAATGGCCTGACCTGGGAACCGGAATTGGATGCAATTCCGCCTCCTTCGTAAATATATATGTGGGCCTGTTTTTCACAAATCACTTCATCGCCCGGCTGGGTATGACACCTGATTGCAATCTGGTTCGACATGGTACCACTGAGACAATACAGCGCCGATTCCATGCCGAATAATTCCGAAGACATGTTTTCTAATTCTTTTACACTTGGGTCTTCTTCGAAAACATCATCTCCCACCGGGGCTTTCATCATGGATTCCATCATACCCGGAACAGGTAAGGTAAGCGTATCTGAACGAAGATCTATGATCATAAAATAATGTACAAATTAAAGGATTCATGGAGAATTAAAAGATATACCGGTCTCGCCTATACGTAAATTAAGTGGGTAGCCTGCACCCTTATTCAACTTAACGCGCTCATCACACCCCGGAAAAAGCCGGTCGATTCGGCAATTCCGGGCAGGGGGTCTTTGACTTCCTGCTCAAACTCTATGCTGCACCTGCCCTTGAATTGTATTTGTTGTAAAGCTTTAACCAGCGAAGGAATGTCAATAATTCCGCGCCCGAGAGGAACTGCCTTATCTGATGAACTGTTATCAGCCAGGTCCTTGATATGAAGATCAAATATCCGGGATGAAAAATCACTGACCGACCTGGCCGGATCTGCTCCTGCACGAAGAGCATGCCCAATATCAAGACAAATACCCATTCGACTATCCATTTTATTTATCCGGTCATAAATATCTTTCGGGCCGGGATATAGTTTGTCTTCCGGTCCATGATTGTGGATCGCTATTCTAATATTTTCTTCCCTTACTTTTTTTTCGGCATAAGGCAGGAGATCATAAGCAGGTGACCCGATGATCAGGTTCACACCGAGTTTTTTTGCATAGGAAAAAGCCTGGTCGGCTTCAGTCTCATTCCTCATATAAATAACCCCTGCAGCATAAATGGAAATCCCCGCGGAGTTGAACCTGCGTTTTACTTCGTCTATGGTTGACTGTGAGCTATTCAATGGCAAATGGAAATCCTTAATCGATAAAGCGGATACGCCTACCTGTTGCATAATGACTATCGACTGGTCAATATCCAGGTGGTGAAAGGTATATCCTGCAATACCCACAGATAAGAGATCCGGTTTCGATTCTTTTTGCGGGAATACACCATCTTTTTTTGCTGAGATGGGTGCTAAAGCTGCTGCAGTTAATCCAAACGTTGAATTGCGCAAAAAACTCCTCCGGGATGACATGTAAAAAGATTGAGGGAGTCAAGATATGAAAAATCAGGAAGGATATAAAAGATGAAAGCACCAAGTTTTGTTTGATATACTTGTTTAATTGCTTAAACTTGTACACTTACTAACCCGATGCTTTCGTTGAGTCGCTTCCATCTTTTAACGGATTTCGGCTTCTCAATTGTTTCAACTAAGATATCTTTTTAAATAACCTGTTTCCAAATTTTTCAGGGTTTTATTATACACTGGTTTTGCACCTAATTATGCACATCAGGGACATTTCTCGAGTCGTTTTCAATGAACTGCCCGGGGTCATTGATCAGTTTCATGGTATAAAAATTGGGCCCCTGTTATATATTATTCATTAAACTGAAATTTTATGGACAAACTAGAGTTAAAAGGCCACTGGAATGTTTTAAAAGGAAAGCTAAAACAAACTTTTGGCGAGCTTACCGATGACGATTTGCGTTATGAAGAAGGAAGAGAAGATGAATTGCTGGGCAGGATTCAAAAGAAGACAGGGCAAACAAAAGAACAATTGACAAAATGGCTAAGACATCAAACTGAGGCTTCACATAAAGCAAATCGATGAAATTGATGGTCATGAAAAGTCCGGATCAAAGTCCGGACTTTTTTACCCTGATTGGGGATTATGTTCTACAAGTCTTACAAACCCTATAAGCAAATCAATCGTTAAAAATAATTAAGATCCTATCACCAGCTATAATATCCAAAATAAAAAGCACCAAGTCTGTTTTATATACTCCCCTAATTGCTTAAGCTTGTACACTTACTAACCCGGTGCTTTGGTTGAGCTGCTTCCATCACAGTGAAGGATATCCACATCTCAATCGTAATGCTAAGATACATTCATCATCTTCCCTAATCCAAATTTTTGAAGCTCTTCTTTCCCACTCATTCTGCACGAAATTGTACACAGAAAAAAGGCGGTTATGAACAGAAGAAATCAATATGAAAATATGAGAATGTGTAAATGTGAAAATTGAATTGAGATCAGCTTTCCATCTTTTGTATCCACATTTCCACATTTACATATTTCCACATTCTGTGTTATCTTTGCGCCGCTATGACACAGGAAAAACTGAATGATATGAGGTCCCGCCTCGCCGGACTGAGGAGGTTTCTTTGACGTTGAGAATCGCCAGTATAAAATTGATGAAGATAAGCAATTGACTACCAGTCCGGGGTTTTGGAATGACAATCAACGCGCCACAGAGATTTTAAAGACCATTAAGCTGAATGAATATTGGGTGAAATTGTATGACTCCGTTGCGATGTCAGTGGAAGATTTTGCGGTGCTAATGGACTTTTGGAAAGAAGGCGAAGCCACTGAAGAAGAAACCAGGCAGGCTTACCATAAGGCACTTGATAAACTGGACGAAGCAGAATTTAAAAGCACTCTTAACCAGCCGGAAGATGAGTTGCCCGCCGTACTTCAAATTAACTCGGGAGCCGGTGGAACCGAAAGCCAGGATTGGGCAGAAATGCTGATGCGCATGTACCGTATGTATGGGGAGAAACAGGGATGGCAGGTTTCTACCCTCGACCTTCAGGATGGCGAAGGCGCAGGAATAAAAAGCGCCACGCTGCAATTCGACGGACCATTTGCCTACGGTTTTCTAAAAGCTGAAAGCGGAGTGCATCGCCTCGTCAGGATATCTCCATTCGACAGCAATGCGAGACGGCATACCTCTTTTGCAAGCGTATATGTTTACCCGTTGATCGATGACACGATTGATATCCAGGTAAACCCGGCCGACCTGGAATGGGCTTTCTTTCGCAGTGGAGGCGCCGGCGGTCAAAACGTAAACAAAGTGGAAACAGCCGTGCGGCTGACTCATAAGCCAAGTGGAATTGTGGTAGAATGTCAGCAGGCAAGAACCCAGGGAGAAAACCGCGAAAAAGCACTTGCCATGCTGAAAAGCAGATTGTACGAAGAGGAACTGCGCAAACGGGAAGCCATCAAAAATGCAAGCAACGCCAGCAAGAAAAAAATAGAATGGGGATCACAGATCAGGTCTTATGTATTCCATCCTTACAAGATGATCAAAGATCATCGTACCGATTATGAAGTAGGTAATGTTCAGCCCGTAATGGACGGGGAACTGGACGGCTTTATCAAAGCTTATCTGATGATGGAGAAAGAACCTTCGAACTAAGAAGGCCGGCGATTTGCAGATAGATGGCAAATTTATTTACTGTAAAATATTACGAAATGAATCTTGGTTATTTTAATTATCCATTGCCACAAAATGAACCGGTATTGAATTATGGGCCAGGTAGCAGGGAAAGAGAAATATTGAAGAAAGCATTAAAGGAATTGAAGAGCAAACCTCTGGATATCCCGATGTATATTGGTGGAAAGGAAATCCGCAACGGGAAAAAGACTGCCATTCACCCCCCGCATGAAATTGCGCATACACTCGGTCACTTTTATGCCGCCAATGAATCCCACGTCAGGCAGGCTATTGAAGCAGCTTTAAAAGCCAGGCAGGAATGGGAAGATATGAGTTTCGAAAACAGGGCCAATATTTTTTTAAAAGCAGCGGATCTCATTTCTACAAAATATCGTTCTTACATGAACGGTACAACGATGCTGGGTCAAAGCAAGAATGTTCACCAGGCAGAAATTGACAGCGCCTGTGAAATCATTGATTTTCTTAGGTTTAATGTACATTATCTAAGCGAAATATACAGGCAACAGCCAAACAGTTCACCTGGCATTCACAACAGGATGGAATATCGTCCACTGGAAGGATTTGTGCTGGCCATTACCCCATTTAATTTTACAGCTATTGGCGGTAATTTGCCAACTTCAGCCGCATTGTGCGGAAATGTGGTAGTATGGAAACCTGCCAATACACAAATCTTTAGTGCACAAATGTTCATGCGGATCTTAAAAGAGGCCGGTCTTCCCGACGGAGTGATCAATCTGATTTATGTGGATGGACCTACATTAGGCAAGGTTTGTTTTTCACATCCATCATTTGCTGGAGTTCATTTCACCGGTTCTACGGGCGTATTCAACGGCATGTGGAAGACGATTGGAGAGAATATGGGTATTTACAAATCCTATCCGCGAATCGTCGGAGAAACAGGAGGAAAGGATTTTGTTCTCGCTCATAAAAGTGCAGACGTAGATGTATTGGTAACGGCTTTATTGCGGGGAGCTTTTGAATTCCAGGGACAAAAATGCTCAGCAGCTTCCAGGGCCTATATTCCATCCAATATCGCCGAGGAAGTAAAAAAGAAACTGATTGCAGGAGTCAGGAGTTTTAAAATGGGGACAGTTGAGGACTTTACGAATTTCATCAATGCAGTCATCGACGAAAAAAGCTTCGATAAGATTAAGTCTTATATTGATAGCGCCAAAAAGGATAAAAAAGCAGAAATCTGGGTTGGAGGTAAATGCGATAAATCAAAAGGTTATTTCATTCAACCCACCATCATAGAAGCCAAAGATCCCCGATACGTGACTATGTGCGAAGAAATATTCGGCCCGGTACTCACCGTTTATGTGTACAATGCGAATAAATTCGAACAAACATTGGAGTTGGTTGACAACACCTCTCCTTATGCGCTAACGGGTTCAATTATTTCACAGGATACGCATGCGATCGAGCTGGCCACTGTAAAACTTCGTCATGCTGCAGGCAATTTCTACGTTAACGATAAACCTACCGGCGCAGTAGTCGGGCAGCAACCCTTTGGCGGCGCCAGGGCATCGGGCACCAATGATAAAGCAGGTTCCATACTGAATCTTTACCGCTGGCTGAGTGCAAGAACGATTAAAGAAACTTTTCATCCGGCAACGAATTACGAATATCCATTTATGTTAGAACACTAATTACACGGATTACACGGATTATTATCGACTATTTTTTTTGATTTGCGCCAACCATAACAATCATAATAAATCCGTGCACCATTTCATTTTTAAAGTTCTTTCTTATTTTTATAAAAAATATTGTTCTTGAAAACAGTTCTCACAGAACAGCAACTGGCGATTACCATTCAGCGATTGAGTCATCAATTGCTGGAAAACCATATTGACCTGGCTAACACCGTGCTGATTGGTATTCAGCCCAGAGGGATTTATTTTTCCAATCGCATGGTGAGGGAAATCAGCAGGCAGGTTGCCCCTGAAAAAGTACAATACGGCAAACTGGATATCACTTTTTACCGCGACGATGTGAGACAGGGACTGCACAAAGTCAACCAAACAGATATTCCTTTTTCGATCGAAAACAAAAATGTGATCCTGATTGATGACGTGTTGTATACCGGGCGAACAATACGGGCTGCTTTGGACGCCCTGCTTGATTTCGGACGACCCGCCAAAGTCGAATTATGCATTTTAATCGACCGTCGCTTCAGTCGCCAGCTGCCGATACAACCGGATTATACGGGAAAATCAATCGATTCGATCATTTCACAGAAAGTAAAAGTTTTCTGGACTGAAAAAGACGGAAAGGAAGAAGTAATGCTTTTATAGTGAAGCAAACTTGTTTCTAATTTTTTTCTTAACTTCGCCCCCTAATGCAACTTAGCACCAAACATCTACTTGGCATTAGAGACCTCCAGCCGGACGATATTCAACTTATTTTAGACACAGCTACCCAATTCAAAGAAGTCCTTCAACGACCCATAAAAAAAGTTCCGACTTTACGGGATGTTACGATCGTTAATCTTTTTTATGAGAATTCAACCAGGACAAGAATATCTTTTGAACTGGCGGAAAAAAGATTATCTGCAGATACGATCAATTTCACTGCATCCGGCTCTTCTGTATCAAAGGGTGAAACCTTGCTCGATACCGTCAACAATATTCTTTCCATGAAAGTTGACATGGTCGTGATGAGGCATAGTGCCAGCGGCGCTCCTCATTTTCTTGCCAAACATATTCCTGCTTCTATTGTAAACGCAGGAGACGGCATCAACGAGCATCCTACACAGGCGCTGTTGGATGCATTTTCTATTCGTGAAAAGCTCGGTGCCATTGCGGGAAAAAAAATTGCGATCATCGGGGATATCATGCATTCGCGGGTTGCGCTGAGTAATATTTACCTCTTGAAAAAGATGGGAGCAGAGGTGATGGTTGCAGGCCCTCCTACCCTGATTCCGACTTACATGAAGGAAGCGTTTGATGTTCGTGTTGAATACCAGTTAAAAAAAGCATTGGAATGGTGTGATGTAGCCAATGTGCTGCGTATCCAGTTGGAAAGGCAAAACCAGGTTCTCTTTTCTTCTTTACGCGAATACAGCCTGGCATATGGTGTCAACAAAAAAATACTCGATAGCCTGCGCAGGGAGATTGTAATTATGCACCCCGGGCCTATCAATCGCGGTGTTGAACTGGATAGTGATGTGGCTGACAGCAATCAGTCGCTCATTCTTCAGCAGGTGGAGAACGGAGTAGCTATCCGAATGGCTGTCCTGTATTTGCTGGCCGGAAGTAAGGCAGAACAGAATTAAGAAAACATAAGATCCGGATTCGTCCCTATCTTTTATTTCCAGTCCAAAATTCACAAATTATTTATGCAACGGATTGCACTATTCCCGGGAACCTTCGATCCGATCACCATCGGGCATTTGGACATTATCAACCGCTCTTTGTTCCTCTTCGATAAACTCGTGATCGGCATCGGTCGTAACGTAAACAAGCAGCCGATGTTTTCCGAAAAGCAGCGGTTGAAATGGATCAAAGAAATTTATAAAGATAATCCCCAGGTAAATGCAGTCGTATATGATGGCCTCACAGTGAAATGCTGCCAGCAGGTCGGTGCCAATTTTATCCTGCGCGGCATCAGGTATGTCAACGATTTTGAATATGAAAAAGCAATCGCTGACATGAATCGCAGCCTGGACAATAATATCGAAACTGTTTTCCTGACCTGTTTGCCTCAATATACTTCTGTTGCCTCTACTCTCGTGAGAGATGTGTTGCGCAATGGAGGAGATGCACTGCAATTCCTTCCGGAAATCGTCGCCAATTTTCTAAAAAACAAAGCCTGATCCAATGCCCATCTGGTTCGATAAATCCCTCTCCGTTGATCACCTGCAATCATTCGCAAAAGATACTATGAATGATTTTATCGGAATTAAATTTACAGAAGTGGGTGAAAATTTTCTCAGGGCAAAAATGCCGGTTGACCCTCGTACACGCCAGGCCTACGGTATTTTACATGGAGGCGCTTCGGTTACCCTGGCTGAGACCGTGGGTAGTGTCGCTTCTGCCATGGTAATCGACTCATCCCAGTATTATTGTGTCGGCGTCGAGATCAATGCCAATCATATCAAAAGCATCCGCGAGGGATTTGTAACGGCTACGGCTATCCCATTACACCTTGGAACTTCTACTCATGTATGGGATATCAAAATTACCGACGAGAGAGAAAGACTTATTTGTGTGAGTCGGCTGACAGTGTATATTATAAAAAGGTGACAGATGAGAGTGAAATGGACAATGTGCAATAGACAATATTGAATAGTTGATATTCAATTTTTAGAATTAAGCTCAGGTTCTTTTAACATTTAACTGCATTATTACCTGTTGTCTTACCTGATAACTGTCAACTATTGGCAATTCCTCCTGCAATCAATACATCCACTATCGAAGGATAAGTATCTTTTACCAGCTTCTTCATTTCTTTTTCATCCGCCCATTTCAGTAACGTGATTTGCTCTTCAAGCTGGGGAGATAAGGGTTGATCCTCAGTCGATCTCATGGCGAACCAGTGTGTTTCTTTCAGGAAATGCTTGCCGTTTTCATCATAAGTATGATAAGTAATAAGCAATAAATTTTTTAACTGGACTTTCCCCAGTCCCGTTTCCTCTTTGACCTCGCGAACGGCACACTGTTCAAGCGTTTCACCCCTATCCAGTTTACCTTTGGGTAAATCCCATTTTTTTCTTCTGCACATAAACAACACTTCTTTTTTTTCATTCTGCACAAGCCCTCCGCCTGCCTGCACAATGACAAATTTTTTCCAAAATGCTTTTTTCAGCTCTTCTAATTTGGGGTGATAGTAAATCCCGGCATGTACTTTTTCCTGTCTCATTTCATGAATCATCGAATTTACAGCGGCATTCGAAAATTCATCGATAAAAACTGCATCATCATGATGCGCATAGCTATTGATTTCATCATTGAACTCGTCACACAAAAAAAGAGGCTTATCGTTAAAATAGATTTTTATATACATAAGAAAAAGATCACTACAAATTGAGCACCGAATTCTTGGTTAAGAGTATTCTGTTTTTCACAGAGTCCGGATGGCTATTCAATTCAATGATAAAATGGTTTCACATTTTCATATTATCTTCACGGCATGACGAATGAAAAAGCCGTTGCTGAAAAGCTGTTACAAATTAATGCGATCCGGTTAAATATAAAAGAACCCTTTACCTGGGCTTCAGGCTGGAAAAGCCCGATTTATTGTGATAACCGAAAAGTACTGTCCTTTCCCCATATCCGTGAATTCATTAAGTCTGAAATGTGTAATGTTGTTTTTGAAGAATTTCCCGAGGGAGAATTGCTGGCAGGTGTTGCCACTGCCGGCATTGCCTGGGGAGCGATGGCTGCCGACCAGCTCAAACTTCCATTTATTTATGTCAGGTCGAAACCCAAGGATCACGGGTTAGGAAACCAGATAGAGGGATTCTATGAAAAAGGACAGAAAACGGTTGTCATTGAAGATTTGATTTCTACCGGAAAAAGCAGTCTCGAAGTTGTCGATGCGTTAAAGAATGCTGGATTAAATGTAATTGGAATGGTTTCAATCTTTACATATGGCTTCGATGCAGGGCGCAACGCTTTTCAGAAAGCAGGAGTGCCTTATAAGTCCTTAACCAACTACGAGACATTAATTAACCTGGCGATTGAAAAACGATTGGTCTCCTCTGAACAACAGGAAATTTTGTTAAAGTGGAGAGAAGATCCTGCCAGCTGGAAAGGAGTTTTGTAAATTTGAGAACAATAAATTCCATCATTATGAAAAAAATACATTTGCTGCTTGCTTTGTTTATAGGTTTTGCCTTGATCTCGAAAGCCCAGGTCGTGCGCAAGGGCGCTTCTGAAACAGCTACCATTAAAACACCTACCGTGCAATGCGACGAATGCAAAAAAAGAATTGAAAGTTATGTGAGCCGGGAGCAGGGTGTCCAAAAAGTTGTTGTAGATTATAAAAAGAAAATAACAACGGTTACTTATTTATGGGACAGAACAAGTGTCGAGAATGTGAAGGCCGCTATCGCCAATGCAGGCTATGATGCCGATGATGTGACCGCAGATCCGGATGCATATAAAAGACTACCGATCTGTTGTAAAAAAACTGAAGACGGCGGAGGGCATGATAGTAAAAAGAATTAATCGGCAATAAACAATCACTATATGTCCCTATGATCCTATATATCTATGTGGTGAAAAATTATCAGTCGAAATTTAATATTTTATTTCAACAGGGAATTTCCCTTCACCAGTTCCTAATTCTGCAGCAGCAGCATTGCTGATTCGTATCGCAAGCCCTGCGCTCTCCTTCATATCCGGTAATTGACCAAGCACTTTCGCATAAACCGATTTATTGGTAGCCGGACTGGTTACTTTAATGATAGTACCCACAGGAACATTATTCATCAGGGCATAATATTTTCCATCATGCCACCCGCTACTGCTTCTAAAGGTAGCTGCCTGCCCTCCGGATGATTTGCTATTGCCGGTAAATGTAACACTGAAAAAACCTCCATCCGAGTGATTCGAAGAATAGGTATTTTCCGGGGCTTTCCCAGCACTTGTCACTGCTGGTTTTATCGTATTTAATGAAGCTGGTATGTGGTTTGCCGTTTGTGTTATTTTTGTTGACTGATCTGCATTTTTATCTTCCTTAACTGCAGAGACAGTGGCTGTGGCGGGTTTCGTTTCTTCCTTTTTGACAGGAACCACTGCAGCCACAGTTGTTTTATCAGCCCCACCTCCTGCAAATGCAGAAAGCGCTGTTTTGACTTTGAGATATCCTACAATTAAGTCCATACCAGCCCTGGCCTGATCCCTGCTCACATGATTCCATTTTTCCAGACTCTCGACAGGTACTTTATTGTATATGTTGCTTATATGATAGAGCCATTCTCTGTCTTGTATGGTATGATATACCGGCACGAGAGTTTCGTCGGCAGCTTTCGAATCTTTTTGCGAAAAATTGCCGGAAGTCATGGGTATTTTTAAAAGCTGCCCAATCTCGAGCGGCTTGTCAATGGTAAGCGTATTAAATGGTGCGATTTCTTTTGGGCTGATATTATAAAGCCTCCCTACACTGTACCAGTTTTCCTTGGCTACCACGGTATGTTCGAGGTACAATTTCCCGGTTTCTCCCCGGATAATGAGATGATCCGTTTGGGATAAAGATATTATGGCTGGAAATATGCAGGTAAGCAGGGCGACAAAAACCTTCATGGCGGATATTTTCCAATTAACGCAAAGATCAATAAATATCTTGCAAATAAAATATTAAAACTTTAAATTAGGGCATGACCATCAGGGGAAAATGGAAAATTGCCGAAGCAGCACTGGGAGGCAAAGCCTTACCTCCTTCAAGCTATGAGCATATGGTGTTGGAGCTTGATGAAAATTCCTATCAACTGATCGAAGGCTCCGTTATCGATAGCGGCATTATTGAGCCCGTCAAAAAAACTTCGCCTAAGGCGCTTTCCATAACGGGTGTGTTTGGCCCTAATAAAGGGAAAACTTTTCAATGCATTTATCGTTTCGATGGAAAGGATATGATTATGTGCTACAATCTTGGTGGTGATGGTATCCCGGAAAAATTTGAAACAAAAAAAAATTCCCTCCTCTACCTGGTACGTTATAAGAGAATTAAATAACCTGGCACCTATTCAACAGACCGGCTTCTATCCTTCAGTTTCTGTTCTTATTTTCCACGATTTG
>DATJWE010000108.1:0-12606 GCA_035501475.1 Puia sp.
ACTCCATTGCCAAAAAAACTATCGAATAAAAAGAAAAGGACAACTCCTAAAAAGTAATCGCTTGCTCTTTGAAATACTTTATTATCGCGTTTTTCGTTTCCATAATTAGCTAATTTCTAAATTATTAGATGGATATTGCAAAATGTGATGAGTGGTTTTTGTTTTATTGTGAAATTTTATATATTTGGCTGTATCATAGCATATTATGCTGACAAAAACAAAAATAAGAACCCCGAAAAAGAAGTCTCTCCCAAAAACTAAATACATCGTTCCTGCTCATACTGTGAACGTGCGAAAATTTGTGTATTCATTTTATTCCAGATACGGTAAAATGATGAGCAAATTAAGTCATGAGTAGGAAAATTAGGAGGGTTAGCATTCAAGAATTTACTGAATTAGTGAACTTCGCTGTAGAAATGCATTACATGAATGACGAGCCTATTCCTCAACTAAGAGAAAGCGAGTTCGATAGATTAGAGTCGTGTTTAAACACTCCGTTCCAAAAATATTTCGGTGTTTATTTTTATAGAGGCTTTTTGAAAAAAGCCTCTATACTTTTTTATTTGCTTAATCGAAACCACGTTCTTTTAAATGGTAACAAAAGGATGGCCTGCCTATGTTTGGGATATTTTTGTTTTAAAAATGGCTATGATTTAATCATCTCAGAAGATATTTTTTATCAATTAGCTAGGGAAGTAGTAATGAGTGACGAAAATCAAAAGAATTTCATGTTGGGAGAAATTAGGCGGATAATAGGGAATAATTTGCAACCAACAATTGATACGTTAAACACTATATCTTAAATTTTACTTTAAAGTGGGGTTCCGAAAAATAATTTTAGTAAATTTTCAAATCCAATTCACACATTCCATCCGCTAATCTTTTAATACGAAAAAAACCCAATCTGCTAACTATCGTGGCCTAGCGCGAAGATGTATAGTTACTCAGATTTGGGGTTATATTAAATTTTACTGTAGTTGCTAGACTGTATGGGAAATTTTAGTAATTTCGTAAATACAACTCACGCACCTCATTCACTAATTTTTTAATACGAAAAAACTCAACCCGCTAAGTATCATAGCCTAGTGGGAAGAGGTATATAGTTACCCGGCATCTGGGAATAACATCGCTAATTACCCACCCTGTTTTTGGAATTTTAATTGAGCGGAGTGAAATGCCAAAGAAGAGGAGTTCAAATTTTGAGATACGATTTCCTTGAATTTGACGGCATAGAAAAAGTGCAGGTTGGAGACCCGAATAAAAAACCGAACTTAAAAGAAACTTAGATTTGAAGAACTAACATGCCTTCTGATAAATTCGTTCCAAAAGAAAATAAAAAAGGGAAATGAAACTAAATAGGACATTAATAGCTGGGATCATTTTAGTTATGTTTGGAGCATTTCTTTTCCAGTTGACCATAATCAGGCATTTGGACAGAAAAAAGGCTTTGCCAAAGCAATTGGTTGGATTGGGAATAGCAGCAATAGGCGGGTACGAAATTTTTAAGGGGAAGAAACAACAACTCAGGGATGAGGAAAATGAAAATTAGAAACCGGAGGTTCTTGATTTTTGGCCTGTACTATTTCCAGATAAAATTTAGCATTCCAATCCTGAAAATTGATAAGGATTTATCTTAATCGTCGCGTAAAACCAAGGCAATGGAATGGATTATCATCTTTCTCATTATTGCATTTCTTATCTACGGCAATAGCTACCGGGACAAAAAATAATTTTCCGGTGATCCATTCTTATGGGAAAAGAATTAGTATGGAGAAGGGCTTATGGCTGACCATCCGCCATCAATCACGAGACTTTGACCAGTTATGTGCCTGGAGGACGATGAAACCAGGAAGAGTGCAGCGCTGGCAATATCCAGTGTCGTGGCAGGACGGCCAAGGGGCGTCAGCATAGACCATGTTTTCTCATATTCCGGATCATCCATAGTGCGTTCAGTGAGCGTCGCACCGGGAGCGATTGCATTTATATTGATGTTATAAACAGATAGCTCGGCAACCAGGTTTCTCGCCAGCATTTCTACTGCGGCTTTTGTCATGCTGTAAGCGGCTAAATTCTTATGAGCCTGGTGACCAGTCACAGAAGAAGTAAACAATATGCTGCCTCCGGTTCCCTGCCTTTTCATTTGAATGGCTGCCTGCTGGGACAGGAAAAAACTCCCACCCATATTTACTTCCATAACTTTATAAAATGATTCGGCAGCATAAGTCAGGAAATCACCAAACAATGTAATCCCTGCATTGGCAATGGCGATATCTAAACTACCAAAATTCCTGACTGCGGTATCGATCATCTCCTCTATTATCTGAAGAGAAGATGAATCCCCACTTACTGCAAGACAGTTCCCGCCTTCTCCCCTGATTTTTTCCGCTGAATGAGCGGCAAGTACTTTGTCTATATCATTCAAAACAACTGAAGCCCCGCCAAGAGCCAACTGGCGGCAGATCTCAAATCCGATTCCCTGCCCCGCTCCGGTAACAATGGCAACCTGGTTATCGAAAATCCTGCCTGGCATATAGAGAAAAATTGAATATTCAAATCAACACAATCCTTGATTTAATGAGAGTCACGCGTAACCTCGCTTCCCGACATTCCCTTAAGAAAATCAAAGTCCGCGCCCGTATTTGCCTGTTCAACATGCCTCAGATAGAGGCCAACATAGCCCCTGTTGACGGATGGGGCCAAGGCTTTAGCTTTCTTCCTTCTTTGCTCCAACTCTTCCTCGGTAATGACAATTTGTAAACTTCGGTTAGGGACATCCAATTGGATTAGATCGCCATTTTGGATCAATGAAAAATTCTTTCCCATGGCTGCTTCCGGCGAAACATGCAATACTACGGTTCCGAATCCTGTTCCACTCATTCTTCCGTCCGAAATACGAACCATATCGGTAACCCCTTTCTCCAGAAGTTTTTTTGGGAGACCCATATTACCGACCTCAGGCATACCGGGATAGCCCCTGGGCCCTACATTTTTTAGAACCAGCACACTATTCTCATCCACTTCCAGATTTGGATCGTCAATCCTTGCCTTATAATCTTCTATATCTTCAAATACGACGGCCCTGCCGCTGTGTTGCATCAGATGAGGGCTTGCCGCAGAAGGTTTAAGAACGGCCCCGGTTTCGGCCAGATTCCCCTTTAACACGATAATCCCCGAGGTCCCATTGAATGGTTGGCCAGCCGAAGCAATAACTCCCCTGTTATAACAGGTCGCCTGGCTGTAGTTCTGTCCAATTGTTTTACCATTTGCCGTGATACAATCCCTGTGCAGTAGTTGATCCAATTCTTTCATGACTGCAGGGAGTCCGCCCGCGTAATATAAATCTTCCATGAAGTATTGTCCGGAAGGCTGAATATTGGCCAACAGGGGGACTGAGGTAGAGAATTTATCAAAGTCTTCCAGTTCCAGCCGAACCCCGATTCTTCCGGCAATAGCCAGCAGGTGAATCACAAAATTGGTTGAACCCCCGATGGCAGCATTAACCATGATCGCATTTTCAAATGCTTTTCGGGTAAGGATATCCGATAGTCTAAGATTTTCCCTGACCATATCGACGATACGCAATCCGGACAGTTGGGCCAACACTTTTCGCCGCGAATCCGCGGCAGGAATGGCCGCATTTTCAGGAAGTGAGAGCCCCAGTGATTCCACCATGCATGCCATGGAAGAGGCCGTCCCCATTACCGCACAATGCCCACGGCTGCGGCACATGCAGGCTTCAGCCACCGAAAACTCATCCTGGGTTATTTTTCCTGTTTTGAAATCGGCAGCGAAGCGCCATACATCGCTCGTGCTAATGTCTTTTCCCCTGTATTTACCCGTTAGCATGGGGCCTCCTGATACAACTATGGCGGGAATATTCACACTGCAGGCACCCATTACAAGAGAGGGTGTGGTCTTATCACATCCACAAAGCAATACCACCCCATCGATCGGGTTGGCGCGGATCGATTCCTCCACATCCATACTCACCAGGTTCCTGTACAACATCGCAGTAGGCTTGATCAGCGTTTCTCCTAAAGACATAACGGGGAACTCTACCGGAAAACCACCGGCTTCGAAAACGCCCCGCTTCACCGATTCTGCAAGCTCTCTGAAATGGGCATTACAGGGAGTCAGCTCGGACCAGGTATTGCAGATCCCAATCACCGGCTTACCGGCAAATTCATAATCCGGAATTCCCTGGTTCCTCATCCAGGCACGGTAAATAAAACCATCTTTGCCTGTTTTCCCAAACCAGTTACGACTTCGTAGCGCGGGTTGCATGATACAAATAAGAAGATTTGTAATATTAAATCAGGAATTCTGAAATCGCTTATTCGATTACAATTTAATGATCTTTGATTTATATCAGCGCATCAAAAAGAATTTCTACCGGGTGCCTGGCTCTTCTACCTGTGCCATCTTTTATCTGGTGTCGGCAACTGGTACCTGGCGCAGCAATAATAATATCTGCAGACTGATTTCTGATAGCAGGAAACAAAACCAGTTCGCCGATTTTCATGGACAGGTCATAATGTTCTTTCTCATATCCGAAAGAACCCGCCATACCACAGCACCCGGAAGGAATCGTATGAACACTATAGTTAGCGGGAAGGGATAATATTTTTGCGGTATGTGCCACAGAAGACAATGCTTTCTGCTGGCAATGCCCATGCAGCTGAATATATTTTTTTTCCTGGGTGAATTGTTCGCTTCGTATTATTCCTTTATCTGATTCCCTGGCAATAAACTCATCAATCAGGAAAACATTTTTGGAAAGCTTCCTGGCATTTTCCAACTGCTCGTCATCAGCTAAATCAACGTATTCATCCCGGAATGTCAGGATCGCAGAAGGTTCGATGCCAACCAGTGGCGATTCATCCGTAATCAGTGGATGAAAAATTGAAATATTTTTGTTTGCAATTTTTTGGGCCTTCCTCAACAAGCCCTTGGAAAGCCAAGTTCTTCCGCTTTCTTCATGTTCAGGCATTACAACTTCATAGCCCAAACGTTCCAGCAACAAAACTGATTTAATGCCTGTTTCCGTATCATTGAAATTGGTGAACTCATCACAAAAAAGATATACTCTCGGACGTTTACTACTGCCCCCTCTATCCTCTTTTGTGTGTTTTTTCAGATGATTCTTATACCAGCCTTTCAGGGTTGTACTGTACAATAGCGGCATGGATCTTTTACCGGCAAACCCTGAAAAGCTTTTTACCCATCTGCTGACTGTATTGTTGGTCATCATGAAATTATAGATTCCCGGAGCGATGGCTCCCAACCTGGCCGACTTAGTAAAGTTGGCAATAAGCCTGGTGCGCATCGGAACACCATGGGCATCATAATAATGTTGCAGGAATTCTGCTTTGAGCTTGGCCACGTCTACATTCGAAGGACATTCAGATTTGCAGCCTTTGCAACTCAGGCAAAGATCCATCACTTCATATATTTCTTCGTGATCAAACCGGTTTACTTTATTTGAATGAGTAAGAAATTCACGGAGAATATTCGCTCTTGCCCTTGTCGTATCCTTCTCATTACGGGTAGCCATATACGAAGGGCACATGGTTCCGCCCGACAAATGTGTTTTGCGACAGTCGCCGGCTCCATTACATTGTTCCGCGTGCTGTAGAATATCCTGGTTGTAAAATCGAAAAATAGTTTTGATCGGCTGAGTTGTGATACCCGGTTCATAGCGCAGCATGGTGTTCATGGATGGCGTATCCACGATCTTGTGCGGATTGAAGATATTCCCGGGATCCCAGGTGTTTTTAATTATTTTAAGAAGCCCATAATTTTTTTCTCCAATCATCTGACGGATAAATTCACCACGAAGTCTCCCGTCGCCATGCTCGCCGCTAAGTGAGCCATGGTATTTTTTCACGAGTGCCGCTATTTCTCCTGCAATCGTCCGAAATAACTGGTTGCCTTCTTTTGTTTTCAAATTGAGAATAGGACGTAAATGGATTTCACCGGAACCCGCATGCGCATAATGCACAGAGTAAAGACCGTATTTTTTGAGAATATCATTGAACTCGCGGATATAGGCAGGCAGATCGTTTACATCCACAGCGGTATCCTCAATCACGGGAACGGCTTTATTACTCCCCGGCATATTTCCGAGCAGTCCCAATCCCGCTTTACGCAACGACCAGATTTTTTTTGTGTCTTCCCCAAACAATAACGGGTAGTGATAGCCGAGATGAGCTTCGCGCATTTCCTTCTCAACTTCCTGCGCAATCCGTATAATCTCTTCCCTGTTGTCTCGTGTATATTCAATAACCAGTATCGCACCCGGATCGCCCTGCACAAAAAAACGGTTCTTTCTTTGTTCGATATTGTCTTTAGTACATTCAAGAATATAGTGATCGATAAGTTCGCTCGCACTGGGCTTATATTTCAAAGCTATCAGGTTTGCCCTTAGTGATTCATCAATACTATTAAAATGCACACAGAGCAGACCCGATTCTTTCGGTGGAAGCGGAACAAGATTCAGTTTGATCTCAGTAAGAAATGCCAATGTGCCTTCTGAGCCGGCAATCAGCTTACAAAAATTAAAATCGGTCCCGCCGGCAGTAAAGGGAGCCGTTTCGAGAAGAACATCAACTGCATATCCGGTATTCCTTCTTTCAATTGTCTTCTTTGGAAATTCCTTTCTGATCTCTTCCTGGTTCTCATAATTGCTCAATACAGTCCGCAGGGTTTTGTAAATATTGGCTTCGAGATTGACTCCTTCGCACTTGTCATGAAACTCGTCAATATTCAATGTTTTGAATACTGCTTCACTCCCATCACTCAATAAAGCCTTCGTTTCCAGCAAATGTTCCCGCGTACTCCTGTACACAATTGAATTGGATCCGCAGGAATTATTGCCGACCATTCCCCCGATCATTGCCCTGTTTGCAGTAGATGTTTCGGGTCCAAACATAAGGCCATAAGGCTTCAGAAACATATTCAGTTCATCACGTATAACGCCGGGCTGTACCCGAACCCATCGTTCTTCTTTATTCAGTTCAAGAATCTTTGTAAAATATTTGGAGACATCCACAACAATTCCATTTCCGACAACCTGTCCGGCCAGAGAAGTGCCGGCAGTCCTCGGGATTAACGAGGTTTTATGCTCCTGCGCGAAACGGATTAGTTTTTTAATATCCTCCACAGACTTGGGGACAGCAACGGCGACCGGAATCTCGCGATAGGCAGAAGCATCGGTTGCATATAAAATGCGCATGGTGTCGTCAAAATAAAATTCGCCTTCCAATTCACCGGCCAATTGCTGCAACGCTTCTTTCATTTCAGGTCTGTCAATTTTAAGAGATGCAAAATTAAGACCTTTATGCCGAGGAAACAGATAAATATTCGATTCCGGCAGAAGCATTGAAAAAATGTATATTCACCATAACGGAACCCTCGTCAAAAGCTACTCCATGGATCCGGAAAAAGATAAACTTATTCAATTTATCCTGAGCGTTCATTCCATGCCACAGCAACAGGCAGATGAGATCGTCTCTTTTTTCAAAGAAAAAGAATTTTCGAAAAATGATTTTCTTTTGAAAGAAGGGAGAGTATGCAATGAATACCATATCCTGGAAGAAGGATTTGCTAGAGCCTACACTTATGATTTGGAAGGCACCGATGTGACTACTGCTTTCTATTCGACAAACCAGGTGGTATGCGAGCTATTTTCATTTTTCAAGCGAATTCCTTCGAGGGAGTATATCCAGGCCCTTTCCGATTGCAAAAGCTGGTATATCACTTACGAAGAATTACAAATTGTTTTTCATTCCATGCCCCAATTCCGGGAATTCGGTCGATCCATTTTGGTGAATGCGTATGCATCTCTGAAACAACGAATGCTTTCAACACTTCATGAAACCGCGGAAGATAGATACAGCAACCTCATCAAATCCAATCCGGACATCTTCCAATACGCCCCTTTAAAAAATATCGCTTCCTTTGTCGGAGTTACTGACACTTCACTGAGCCGGATAAGAAAAGAATTTGCTAAAAATCAAACTGATCACTGAGAACTTGTCAAATGACAAGCCTGTTGTTTACTTTCTGATTTTTCTTTGTAAAAAAATCGGACATGGAAAAGATACCTGTTTATCTCGGCCTGATATTCGCCTCAACTACTGCTTTGGCCTTATTCTTTTTTTATCGATCAACCCGAAAATCCCGTTTAGTATTGATCATTGCAATAGTCTGGCTGACTATTCAATCTTCATTAGGTCTTTCCGGGTTTTATAAAACAAGTGGAACCATTCCTCCGAGATTCATTTTATTAATTCTCCCTCCCTTAGTTACTATCGTTTTTCTTTTTATAACGGTACCGGGCATACGCTTTATAAACGGGCTGAACATGAAATGGCTTACGCTATTACATATGCTGAGAATTCCGGTAGAAATCGTATTGCTGCTGCTTTTTGTGAATAAATCAATTCCCCGGGTAACGACTTTTGAAGGAAGAAATATGGATATACTATCAGGAATTACAGCAGGGTTGATATATTATTTCGGTTTCATCAAAAAAAATCTGGATACCAGGATTATGCTTGTATGGAATTTTATCTGTCTTGGACTCCTGCTAAATATTGTCGTCATTGGAATATTGTCGGCGCCTTCTCCAATCCAGCAATTTGCTTTTGATCAGCCCAATATTGCTATTTATTATTTTCCTTTTGTGTGGCTGCCTTCTTTCATTATACCCCTTGTATTGCTTGCACATTTTGCCGCAATCAGGCAGGCTCTAAAGCAGAATACAAAACAAAAAATGATATGGCGCCAGTCAGTCACTCCTTTGTAATTCGACCTAAGTTTTGTATTTTGACGAATCATTTTTACTTGTATCTGCGATTCAACCCTTATCTGTATGAAGAGCCCTTGCTGCGTTCTTGTTTTCTTATCACAACATTTTGTCAAACAAATTGGCGCAAAAGCACCCGGCAATACCTATGAATAATCATACATTTGCATACATGCGTTATCTCAAAACATTCATAACCCTTATCGTCTTTTTTCCCACGGCGCTGAAGAGCCAGAATATCGAAAAAGTTTTTTTTAATACTCAGGACAGCACAAACGGGTATTACCTGAGTATTAAACCAGCGTCCGGAAATATTAAAGCTGTGCAGGTATTATTGCGCAGCTTCAACGGACCTGAATCAATCATTCCGGAAACCAAATTGCACAATATTGCCTATGCCAATGATATCCTGACAATCATGGCTTCCATGAATGATAAATTTTATGCTGACACAGCAGCTGTCAACAGGATTGATTCCATTTTGAAAGATGTAGTTGGCAGATTTTCGGCCGATACTTCCAAATTCGTAATGGCAGGATTCGACCTCGCAGGAAACATCGTGCTCAGGTACACAGAAATGTGTTATGAATTCCCTGCCAAGTTCCCCCTTCGCCCCAAAGCCGTATTTACTATTCAAAGTGCAGTGGATCTCGGCTGGCTCTGGCATTGGTGCGACAATGAAATCAAAAAAAATTATGATCCCGGTAATGTGGGAGATGCAAAATACCTGATCGATGTGCTGAACAGGGAAAAAGGTAATCCCGATGTCAGTTTCACAACTTATGTTCCGCTCTCTCCTTTTTTCCGGGCGCTTCCCGCTACGGGCAATGAGCGCTATCTTAAAAATGTTCCAGTCCGTTTGTATTATGATACGGATATCGGTTGGGAACTGAAAACGAAGAGAAATAGTTATTACGATACACCCATCCCCGATGGCTCAGACCTGGTTAACAAGCTCCAACTCCTTGGTAACAACAGCGCAGAATTCATTTCCTCCAAGTTACCCGGAGTCAGAAGTAACGGAACAAGGAATCCGGTTTCCTGGTCGATCGTAGATGAAGTGGAATGTATTCAATGGATAAAGAAAAAACTCGATCTTTTTGATCCTAACAGTTATATACCCACGTATAATTTCTCTTCCACGTCGGGATGGGGAACTGAGCGTTTCACGATGCCGCCGGATTTTGCACCGCAAATTCCGTACAAAGGCATTGAAGATGTTCGTTTCGCCCCGGGATGGAGCGATTCTACAAGTCAGGAATATTGGTCTTATGCCTATTTATGGTGGCTCGATGGAAATCAGCAGATGGATACCATAAACCTCGCTGCTAATCTCAAACATTATTATTCCGGGCTTGTCGGAAGAAATATTCTTTCCAGAAAAATTCCGGTAGAGAAAATTGTGCCTACTGAAGTCACGATTGATTCAATCGATTCAGCCCTCGCGGGCGATTTCCAGACATTCAAAGGAGAGATTCACATGCTTGATTATATGACCCAAAATCCAGTTGTGCTCAATGCAATCATTCATGTAAAAAAATGCTCAACCGACAAACACACACCTGTCATCATTGAAATATCTCCCAAAGCATATGACCAGCCAGTCTGGGCCGACCTGAATAAATTCAACGAATCATTCCAATGCGAGAAATAATATCATGGAGGCAAATAAGCAGGAAATTAAAGTATTCGTAACACGTGATATTCCTGATATCGGAGTTGATATTTTGAGAAATGAAGGCTTTCATGTAACGGTTTGGAAAGAAGACCGGCCAATGAAACAGTCCGAAGTGATTGAAATGTCTAAGCAATCCAATGCGTTGCTTTGTACTTCTGCCGAAAAAATTGATCACTTTTTTCTTCATGAATGTAGTCACCTGGATATCATTTCCCAATTTGCTGCCGGGTATGACAATATTGATATTGCCGAAGCCACAAAACTTCATATCCCGATTGGTTTTACCCCGGATGCCATGAGCGAAGCCACTGCAGACATCGCTTTCGGACTGATGATCGCAACCTCGAGGAAAATGTTTTACATGCACAAGACGATTCAAAAAGGCGAATGGGGTTATTTCAGGCCAAAAGCAAATCTTGGAATAGAATTAAGAAATAAAACGCTCGGGATTTTTGGTTTGGGAAGAATCGGTATGGCCATGGCAAAACGCTGTCAGGGTGCATACGATATGGAAATTATTTATTACAACCGTAAACGAAACGAGTTTGCTGAACAATTATTCGGCGCAAGATGGGTCAGCTTCGACGAACTCCTGCAACAAAGCGATGTGTTGTCAGTTCATGCATCACTAAGCGCAGAAACAAAAGGAATTTTCAACCAGACTGCATTTGCCAAAATGAAAAAGACAGCAATCTTCATTAATACTTCCAGGGGATCTGTACATAATGAGTATGATTTAATAGATGCTTTACGCAATAAAATCATTTGGGGCGCCGGGCTTGATGTGACCAATCCTGAGCCTATGAAACCCGACAATCCATTGCTGGCTATGGAAAATGTTTGCATTCTGCCTCATATTGGTTCAGCTACTGTCGAAGCAAGAAACAAAATGGCGACATTGGCAGCTGAAAATATTATAGGGTATTACAAGCATCATCAGGTTCCTCACATTGTCAATCCTCAATCACTGAAAAATAAATAAACCAACACGAGTTTAATTCCCATTCATGAATACCAAATCGTCCAGCCTCTTTCAGCTGGGCGTTATTGTTAGAGCAATGGATTTTTGTAGATGTGTATGATCTTTTACTTTTCGGCATCATTCGCAAACCCAGCCTGATTGCATTAGGCCTCACACCGGAACAGGTGTTGAACATGGGAGAATTGATCATCAGTATTCAAATGACAGGCCTGCTGATCGGTGGCATCATCTGGGATATACTGGGCGACAAAAAATGAAGATTAAGTGTTTTATTCGCAACTATTTTACTCTATTCGCTGGCTAATATCTTCAATGGCATGGTTAGTTCCATTCCTTCGTATGTAATCCTGCGATTTATTGCAGGAGTTGGCCTGGCAGGTGAACTCGGGGCCGGTATCACGCTGGTAAGCGAACTGTTACCTAAAGAAAAAGAGGAGTCGCAGCTGTAATGATCGCTTCTTTCGGCATACTCGGAGCAGTCACAGCTTTTATATTTAATAAAATTTTCAACTGGAGAGCCTGTTATTACATCGGTGGTGAACTCGGATTAATATTATTATTACGTGTTTCTGTTCATGAAAGTAGTTTATTCACTCAGGTAAAACATGCCAATGTGTAAAGAGGTAATTTCCTCATGTTCTTCAATAACAAAAAAAGATTCATTCGTTATGCATGATGTATTCTGATTGGTCTGCCTGCGTGATATATTATCGGAGTATTCGTCACATTTTCCGATCAGTTTAGAAAAGAATTTGGCATTCTGACATTGATCCTGGTAAAGCCATCATGTATATCTATCTGGCTACTGCATTTGGCGATATGAGCGTAGGCATGTTGAGTCAGCGATGAAAAAGTCGCAGAAGAGCCCTGCTCATTTTTTTTGGAATTACTATTTTTTTACTATTCTGTATTTTTTACAAAAAGGCAACAGCCCTGCCTATTTTTACTTTATCTGCGCAGGGCTTCGCTAGGGAACCGGATTTACTATGATATACATTACAATGAGCGCAGAACAATTTGGCACCAACCTCCGTGCATCGGCGGCTGTCAGCATGCCAAATATGGTAAGAGGAGCTCTTCCGCTCATCATTTTGCTTTTTTAAATTTACGTGCAATGTATTGGGTAATTATGTTGCA
>DATJWE010000109.1:0-22813 GCA_035501475.1 Puia sp.
AGGAAACCATTTATGGGTGGATTAAACAATATCACAAAACAAATTGGGGAAATAATTCATGGCAGGTTTTTGTACAATTGAAAGATAATGCAAGTTATGCTTCTGTAAACAGAAAGGTAAAAGATGTCGTTCTCTCACATTTTACGGATGATAATATGCTCAAGCATATAAAGCCCGAAGTATTTATTCACCCGATGTCAAAATGGAGATTGTACAGTGATTTTGAAAATGGAAAGAACACTGGTGGCTTTATCAAATATGTGCGCATGTTCGGCATCCTGGGACTAATTGTACTACTGATTGCCTGTATCAATTTCATGAACCTGAGCACAGCGCGCTCCGAAAAAAGAGCAAAAGAAGTCGGCGTTCGCAAAGCTGTTGGTTCCGGAAGAGAACAACTTATTGGACAATTCCTAAGCGAATCAATGTTAATTTCCGCGCTTGCTTTTCTGCTTGCATTAGGAATTGTCGTCATTGCTTTGCCCTATTTCAATAAGCTTACCGACAAAGACATGAGCCTTCGAATGGGTAATCCTGTTTTCTGGCTGGTCATGATTGCGTTCACTGTCATCACAGGTTTGCTTGCGGGTAGCTATCCTGCTTTTTATCTTTCTTCATTCAACCCTGTTCGGGTATTGAAAGGAAATTTTAAAGCCGGGAAAAGCAGTTCTCTTCCCAGAAAAATACTAGTGGTTTTGCAGTTTTCCAGTTCCGTGATATTGATGATTGGAACCATCGTCATTAATCAACAAATTCAATTTGGGAAGAACCGCCCGATTGGTTTTAATAATAAAGGTTTGATTTCAGTAGACTGGTCCGATGATATCCAGAAAAATCTGGAGGTCATTCGCCAGGAATTATTGAGTTCCGGTGCAGTGGTATCTATTTGCACAAGCAATTCTCCTCCTTCCCAGATATACAGCAATAATGATGGTTGGGAATGGAAGAACAGCGCGCCTGTTGAGAAGACAGTTGTCTTTTCTACCATTGCCACTACTTACGATTATATAAAAACCATGGGCATTAAGATGATTGGCGGCAGGGATTTTTCAAGAGACTTTGCCGATTCAAACGGAGTGATTTTAAACGAGGCTGCGGTGAAGCGCATGAGTCTTCAGAAGCCCGTTGGAGAAATGCTAAAGTGGAATGATAAACCCATGATCGTTTTGGGAGTGATTCCTGATATACAAATGGAATCTCCCTACCGGCGGATTTCCCCGCTCACTATCATCTTCAACAAAGAGTGGGTGAGTTACCTGAACATCCGCATCAACCCAAACCTATCTGCATCGAAAGCGATCGCTTTGATGAAACCCATTTTTGAAAAATACAATCCCGCATTTCCATTCGAATACCAGTTTGCTGACGAGCAATACGCGAAGAAATTTAATTATGAGGAATTGGTAGGCAACCTTGCAGCGCTTCTTGCCGTGCTGGCGATTTTTATTTCCTGCCTCGGTCTCTTCGGCCTGGCTTCTTTCACTGCAGAGCAACGCGTGAAAGAAATCGGGATAAGAAAAGTTCTTGGCGCGAGCGTGCTGAATCTTTGGCAAATGCTGTCAAAAGATTTTGTGATGCTTGTGTTTACTTCATGCATCATTGCAATTCCGATCGGATGGTACGGCATGAATGAATGGCTGAAAGGATATGAATACAAAACCAATATCGGAATTGGAATTTTTGTGGCGGTAGTGTCCATTGCGATGGCTGTCACATTAATCACCGTGAGTTTCCAGGCAGTAAAAGCTGCGATGGCCAATCCGGTAAAAAGCCTGAGGACGGAGTAATTCGATTCAGGCATAACAGATGAAGAATTTATAGTAATACTTTTGTAAGTAAAATTATCACCAAATTCTTCTTCTTATTGTATGAAATTGCCGGGAGAAATGCATGCCATGGTGCTTGAGTCGGTAAGACAACCGCTCGTGTACAAAACAATTCCTATTCCTCATCCTTCGCCTGAACAGGTGTTGATCAAAGTAATAGCCTGCGGTGTGTGCCGGACTGACCTGCATGTAGTTGATGGTGAGCTTGAGAATCCAAAACTGCCATTGATTCCCGGTCATGAAATTGTAGGCGAAGTAGTGCAGTCAGGCGATGAAGTGACCCATTTGAAAGAAGGAGATATCATTGGAGTTCCCTGGCTGGGCTATGCCTGTGGAAGATGTCCTTATTGCACTAGAGGACAGGAAAATCTTTGTGAAAACGCTGGCTTTACCGGGTATACTATTGATGGAGGTTATGCTGAATATACTGTGGCGCATCATCAATTTTGTTTTCCGCTTGCGACTCAATATGCGAATGCTTCCGGAGCTCCTTTGCTTTGCGCGGGATTGATTGGATATCGTTCATATGGTATGATCAGTGAAAATGCAAATAAAATAGGGATTTACGGATTTGGCGCCGCTGCACATATTCTTATCCAGGTTGCGATTTACCAAAAGAAAAAAATTTATGCTTTCACACGGGAAGGAGATATAGCTGCCCAGGATTTTGCGAGAAGTCTTGGCGCAACATGGGCCGGAGATTCATTGCAACCTTCTCCTGAAAAACTGGATGCGGCCATCATTTTTGCCCCGGTGGGTTCATTAATACCAAAGGCATTACAGGATACCGACAAAGGAGGGGTTGTGATTTGTGGTGGAATTCACATGAGTGATATTCCTTCATTTCCTTACCGGATATTATGGGAAGAAAGGTCCGTGCGTTCAATAGCCAATCTGACCAGAAAAGATGGGGAAACTTTTTTAAATCTCGCACCGAAAATACCAATACAAACAGAAACGCAGCTTTTTTCACTGCAGGATGCTAACAAAGCCCTGGAGTTTCTTCGGAAAGGCAAAATACAAGGCGCTGCTGTATTGATGATGAGTTAATAAAATATTGGCCACCTGGTACAGGCATTCTTCAGCATCTTACTCGACAAATCACAGATAGTTTCAATTTGGCCCTGCAGAAGTACCAAAACTGACGGCATATCTCATGATTTTGATCAGTATCACGCGATGAACTGACCGGAATCATTGATTGCTTCACTCCCGTAATTCAATTTTGTGTCTGAATAACAAGTTTATTATTTCATTATACTTAAACTAATCATTTATGAAAAGATATATATTTAAGAGCGGAGGAATTGTATTGCTCATGATTTGCCTGGTATTGGGTTTGCGGGCACAGGACACAACATTCAAAACCCTGCCCAGTATTACAATCACTCCTTCCAGCACAGTATCCAAGGAAGTGACAAAATCCTTCCAGCATTCTTTTCCAGAAGCTAAGAAGGCTATGTGGTGGAAACTAAACGAAAATTACCTGGTTAAATTCATTACCACTGATCAAACCAATAGGGCATTGTACAAAGGAAATGGTGAATTGATTTACCATCTTCGTTATGGCCAGGAAAAAAACCTGCCAAATGATGTTCACAAGCTGGTTCAGTCTTATTATCCGCACTATAATATCAGCTCTGTGCTTTGTGTTAACCAGGATCAGCGTGAGATATGGGTGATTAATGTAGAAAACGATAAAAAACTGGTTGTAGTCCGCGTTGAAGAAGGTCAGTTGGATGAAGTAGACAATTACAACAAATCATAGGGCGGGTAGTCTGTTGTAGCGACAGCAAAAAATCTTCCTGCGGGAGGATTTTTTTGTTTGTTTAAGAAATCGATCCTGAGTATATACGTTACCATTAGGTTTTGCAAAAGGCCAGTTAACGGATATTATCTAAGAGAATGGGTTTATTGCGTAAGAAAATCAAGGAAAGAAAAATCCTGGTTGGAAGCGCCTGATGAAGTTCTGGAGTGTACTGATATCACAAAATATACTAAGGCCAGGATGGTGACAGTGTAATAAGCAATTATTCTCGTTTTATTTTTTTTAACTTTTGACTCCATATCATTGAATTGAACCTGAAATTACCGGATACATTTCCTGAAATCAACCCGAAATCGGCTGAAGTCAAAACAATGTCGGTAAGAGTCAGGCTAAATCCGGCGAAAAAATTTATTGTCAGGCAGGTCCTGAGTTAGCAGAGGATATTTAGTTATAGTCATTCCCTGTTCGGCGCACCGTCATTTTCAAGAGACGGTGCCGGACTATAAGCATTTTTTTGTCAAACATCGTCTTGCCTGTCGGACGATGACTGGTAACAGTATTCCCTATTTAGCGAACCGCCCATGCAAGTCCATCAGGTACGCCGCCCACATCAAAGTGGGTAGTGATTTCCAAAGTTTTGAGGTCGATCACGGCAATATAATTATCAGCTGAGCAGGCAACGAATGCGCGGGAACCATCCGGGTCCATCAAAATTCCTGCTGCACCATGACCAATTTTGAGACGTTTTATTTCTTTGCGTGATTTGGCATCATAGATCGTCAATTCTCCGGACTGAAGACTGGAAATAAAAACCTGTTTTCCATCCGGCGTAAACTTTAAACGGTTCGCGCCATTAACTTTTGCATCAATTTTTGTATCCAGTTTTTTTGCACTGAGATCGATAATTGAAATGGTTCCATCCTCGCTCGCAGCAGTCCATAGTTCTTTGCCATCAGGTGACACATCAAATCCTTCTGAACCTCTTGACACAGGAACAATTGTCTGCGTCCATTCCTCGTGCGGCCTGGCATTGGGAGGACCAAATCGTCCGGGCTGGACCGTTACTGATTCAAGAATGCTAACAGTGCCGGAGGAAACATTGGTTGTATAAATTTTTTTTCCGTCGGCAGATACATAAATCATGTGTGTCCTGTCCTGTCCTGTTCCCATGCTCCAGTCCAGTTTCCCCGTTGCAGGATCATAGCTGCCGATGGATTTGGAACCTTCTGCGGTAAACCATGCCTTGCCATTGACAAAGGTCAACCCATGTGGCCCAAACAGCGGTCTTGTATCAAAACTGACAATTGGTTTTTGAGCAACAAGGTCAAGTACATCCAGTTCATGTAAACTGCCTCCTCCATAAATGCTGACATAAGCGGTCTTTCCATCAGAAGAGGCGATTACTTCATGCGGATCTTCCCCTACAGGAATGCGGGCAATAACTTTTAGTGTAATGGGATCTACTATAGCCAGTTTGTGATCTGTCTTCGAAAGCGCAAGCAGTGACCGGCCGGGAGTAGGTTGTGCATTACATGCTGTTCCGGTATAGATGAAAGTGGCAAGAAAAAGATTTACCGTAATCAGCCTCAGCGTGTTGAATTTCAAATTTTTCATGATCTGAATATTTTATTATGAAAATGATGCTTTCTGGGGTCAGCCCTTATGAAAGAGTCCAAATCTATTTCATCCAAAAAGACAAATCATTAAAATGAGATAAAACGGTAAAAATCTGCTACGAATTGGGAGATTTACCAAAGTTAAAAGAAAACTATCAGGTTTATTGTTCTCTTCTCATTCCTATCTTAGCTCTAAACCTCATTATGAATCAGGTCGTGATTTTTGATTTGGATGGAGTCATTATTGACAGTGAGCCCATACATTTTACTCTTGAAAAACAAATGTTCCGGGAATTGAATATTGACGTGTCATTCAGTGAACATAACAGCTACGTGGGAACATCCTTGCAAAACATGTGGGAAAGCATTATTAGGAAGCATAAAGTTTCTTACAATCCCGCAGAATTAACCAGGAAAAAAAATGAAATTTATTTAAAATATCTCCAGGAGCATCATCTCCATCCCATCGAAGGAGTGACGGAATTAATAAAAGATCTTCATAAAAATAATTTTAAATTATTAATTGCTTCTTCATCTGATATGAAGATCATTGAAATCGTGCTTAAGAAATTTCAGCTGGTAAATTTTTTTAAGGCGATGGTCAGCGGAACAGAGCTTACTCATTCTAAACCTCATCCGGAAATTTTCCTGAAGGCTGCGAAACTGGCAGAATGCGAAACAAAAAAATGTGTGGTAATAGAAGACTCGGAAAACGGCGTGAAAGCGGCCAGGGCTGCGGGTATGAAATGTGTGGGATTTCTCAATCCGAATTCCGGAAATCAGGACTTACGCAAAGCCAATATCATTATCAAATCTTTCAGAGAATTAGACACTAATAAGATTCAATACCTGGATTAACCATAACTTGTATGAAGAAGAAACAAGACTGTCATAAAACGATTCCCCAATGAATAGCAGCCAGCCTCAGCACGAAACGAAATTGCGTCGTGTGTTAACCCTTAAGGATCTTGTCATTTATGGTATCATTTTGATTCAGCCCGTAGCCGCCCTTCCTTTGTTTGGTCATGCTAACGATTTATCACGCGGGCACGCAGTTACAACTATACTGATATCAATGGTAGGAATGATTTTTACCGCTATCAGCTATGGAAGGATGGCAAATCTTTATCCGGCCGCAGGTTCAGCCTATACTTATGTCAGCAAAGGGCTGCATCCTTATGTAGGTTTTGTTGCCGGATGGTCAATGTTTATGGACTACCTCTTTCTTCCCATCATCTGTGTTATTTATGGAGCCATTACAGCCAGTCATCTTATCCCGATAATTCCCTATCACTTATGGTTATTCGTTTTTGCAGCGATGTTCACCTTGCTGAATTTAAGAGGAATAAGAATTGCAGCGATTACTAACTGGGTTCTGATGATCATCATGAGCATTGTTGTTTTTTATTTTATGATTGCAGCCATTCGCTATATCGTAAATAAAAATGGCGCGCAGGGTTTATTTTCAACTCTTCCATTTTATAATCCATCTGATTTTTCCTTCAAATCGATGGCATCCGCTACGGCGCTTGCGGCACTCACTTATATTGGTTTCGATGGAATCACGACTTTATCGGAAGAAGTGGAAAACCCAAAAAGAAATGTATTGCTTGCGGCTGTGCTGGTTTGCGTGATTACCGGCGTCTGGAGTGGCGCGCAAATTTATCTTGCCCAGTTGTCATGGCCTGATTGGAATTCTTTTACGCATGGATTGACCACTGAATCGGCACGAAATGATGCTCTTGATACAGCGATCATGACGATAGCAAGACGAGTAGGCGGATCTGTGCTCGATATCAGCCTGACTGTTGTTCTTCTTGTTGCAGACATCGGATCGGGCATCACTGCCCAAACAGGAGCTTCAAGACTTCTTTATGGCATGGGCCGGGATGGCGTCATCCCCAAACGATTTTTCGGACACCTGGATAAAAAATATCACACTCCTAATTACAATATTATTTTGATTGGAGTGATAACTTTGTGCAGCTCGTTCTTTTTTAATTACGAAGAATGTGCACGATTAATAAACTTTGGAGCTTTTTTCGCCTTTATGGCTGTAAACATTTCATCCATAAGAGAATATTATTTTAAAGCAAAAAATAAAACGATTAGAAACTTTTTTGTCGATTTTTTGCCGGCGGCGATTGGTTTTTGTATCTGCCTGTTTATTTGGTTGAACCTGCCTGCAAAAACATTTATCATCGGGGGAAGCTGGATGATGGTAGGGATAATTTATCTCTCGATAAGAACCAGGGGATTTCGAACGCAAACACCTGTCATTAGTTTTTCCTGATGGTGCAATAAATCTTGTATTGATAGATTATAAAATATTCTGATTATTATTCATTCAAAAAATAAACCATGCCTGGCCCCGGAGCTTATTGGTTTGGTGAAGAAGAACTGAATGCTGTAATTAAGGTCATGCAAAGCGGCCATCTTTTTCGTTATGGCAGCGAAAAAGATCCGGCTTTTTTGCATACAGTGGCCACCCTTGAAAAAAATTTCGCACAATATTGCGGGGCAAAATTTGCATTAGCCACATCTTCCGGAACAGTTTCTTTACTTAGCTCTGCGCTGGCGCTGGGATTAAAGCCTGGCGACGAAATCATTGTTCCTGCCTACACTTTTGTTGCGAGCTATACTTCCTGCATTTTTGCAGGATTGGTCCCTGTGCTTTGTGAAATTGATGAGAGCCTCACGATTGATCCGGACGATATTGAAAGACGCATCACATCCCGGACAAAGGCGATTATGCCTGTTCATATGCTGGGCAATCCCTGTGATATGACCAGGATAATGGCAATTGCCAAAAAACATCATCTTCTGGTGCTGGAGGATTGCTGCCAGGCTGCGGGCGCATCATATCAATCGAAAAAAGCAGGTACAATCGGGGATATCGGCGCGTTTTCACTGAATGTTTTTAAAACAATAAATAGTGGTGACGGAGGCCTGATCATTACTAACGATGAAAATTTGTATGAAACTGCTTTTGGAATACACGACCAGGGGCATAAGCCATCAAGGCTGGGCGTGGAAGTCGGCTCACGCAATGTCCTTGGACTGAACTTTCGTATGAATGAACTTACAGCGGCAGTTGCTCTTGCGCAATTGGGAAAAATTGATAAGATCATCGCCACGTTGCGCGAGAAGCGAAAGAAATTTAAGGAACTGGTTCGGGTTGCCAAAGGATTTCGGTTCAGAACATTGAATGACCCGGGTGGGGATTGTGGAACGATTTGCACGATTATTTTTGACAGCAGGGACCAGGCTGTAAAAGTTTCAAAAGCATTGGGATCCAAAACACTTGATCAAAGCGGATGGCATGTTTATTTTAATATGGAACATGTGTTGGCGCATTTTAAAAAAATCGGACAACCCTATCAGAAAGGCGCTTACCCGGAAACCGATGATATTCTTAGCCGTTCAATGAATGTGAGCATTGGTGTCGTAGATGGCGGTCTTGGAGCAGGTTGGGGAATTAATATTAATTCCAAAGAAGAAGAGATAGAAAAGTGTGCACATCAATTTGTTGAAGCATGCAAATAGAAACATCATGAGTTATTTAACAGCAAAAGCAATGGCACATTCAGAAATAATATTTCTTGCCGGCCTGTTTTCTATATTTACTAACCATGTCACGCGGGCTCAATCTCCGGGCAAAAGCAAAAACACGATCGAAGTATATGTATCCTCATCGGAAGGAGATCGTTTAACCAGGAAGAACGATGCAGTATTCACTTCACCTGCAAATTCATCCTTACATCAAATAAGAGTAAATGACAAAAAGACTTTTCAAATAATAGAAGGGTTTGGCGCGACATTTAACGAAGCGGGGATGATCTGCCTCAATTCCCTTCCTTTGAAAAATCGCAACAAGGTATTCGAATCCTTGTTCGATCCTGTAACAGGCGCTGGATATACTTTGATGAAATCCCCGATTGCATCATGCGATTTTGCTTCAGCAGGACCCTGGTATAGTTATAACCAAACTCCTGACGACACCTTAATGATTCATTTTAGTATTCAGCGGGACCTGGCTCCCAATGGACTCATAACCTTTATTAAAAAAGCCGCTGAGTATGGAAAATTTAAAATTGAATCTCCTATGGATTTTGCCCCTGATTGGATGTACTATAGTTTGAAGAAAGGGGAGAAACATATCAAACCGCAGTATTATACAGCCCTGGCAAGATATTACTCAAAATATATTCAATCATACAAAGAAAATGGAGTGCATATTGATTGTCTCAATTTATTTAATGAAGCAAATAATGAATGGTATTCCAATGTTACATACAAAGAAATTGGTGAATTGATAAAAAATTATGTCGTGCCGAGATTTATGTCTGATACTGTGGATGTAAAAATTCAATTTGGCGAGACGGCCAACCGTCCTGAAGCAATGCAGAAATTTCCCGTAGCACTGGATGATGTTGAATTGAGAAAGCATATTTATTCATTAACTGTCCATGGTTATGACTGGGACAAATTCTTTACACTAACGGAGTTGCACAACCGATACCCGGAGTTGCCGATCTGGCAAACAGAAGTATGCTATGCCATGCCGGGCAATGTTCCGCCGAAAGGCCCGTCACAATTGCCGGTATATGATTTTAGTGACGGGGAATTCTGGGGAAATATGATCATGAATGACATAAAAAACTGGGCCTCTGCATGGATATACTGGAATATGATATTGGATGAGAAAGGCGGCCCCTGGCTTATTTCAACAGAACACGGAGATCCGGACCATAATAGCCAACATCCGGTGGTGATCGTCAACCGGGCTACGGGAAAAGTTCATTATACAGGATTGTACTATTATCTTGCCCACTTCAGCAAATTCGTCAGACCGGGTGCACACAGGATAGAATGTGCAGGTGATTCATCCCAAATCAATTTCGTGGGATTCAAAAATGCTGACCAGAGTATTGTCCTAAATATTATTAATAACGGTGAGAAGACAGATTGCGTAATAAGCTGGGCCAATAAAACAGCCATACAAAGTTTACCTGCACATTCCATTACTACTTTGAAATGGACTACATCAACGCCGGGCAATTAGTTGCAAAATATTTTGACATTGTTTCTTAAAACAATTGCAAAAGCTTTATATAATGAAAAACAAATTAAACCTTCGATTTATAATAATTCTGATTGCTTTTATACCCGGACTATTGAAGGGGCAAAATTCGTTAAACAATAATGCCTTCGCCAGAATAGGTGTGAGCCAGGTTAACATTACACCTGAACAACCTGTAATCATGAGCGGATATGATGCCAGGAAAACTCCTTCAACCGGAATCCATGATTCTCTTTTCGCCTCTGCTTTATTTTTTACCTGTGAACAGAATAAAGCGTTGCTTATTACTGCAGACCTGATTGGTTTTCCTACATTATTTGTTGACACGTTGAAGAGAATGATTGCGGAAAAAACAAGAATTTCTTCCGATAATATTATGATCATTGCTGAACACAATCATGGGGGGCCCGCTATTCATGTCTATGAAACTAAGCTGCCTCAGGCCAATGAAGAGTATATCAGGAGCCTGAAGGAAAAAATGGTTACGCTTGCGGTCGATGCGATGAAAAATCCTGTTCTGTTCCAAATGGGAATAGGAAAGGGGTCATGCAATTTGAATATTAATCGCCGGGCTGTATTTTCAGATGGAGGTGTATGGCTTGGCCGAAATCCGGATGGCCCCTGCGATCATGATCTGGTTGTTGTAAAATTTGTTGATGAAAAAAATAATTTAATTGCTGCTCTTGTGAACTGGCCCTGTCATGGCACAGCAGGCGGCCAGGAGAATTACGAGATAACCGGTGACTGGCCTGCATCGGCTGCTCGTTATATAAAAAAGCTGGCCGCAAAAAATATTGTCGTCGCAGTCACTGCAGGAGCTTCTGCCAATATCAATCCGATTTATGGGCCGGGGAATGATTTCAATGAGGTTGAAGCAATCGGTTATCATGTCGGATATGAAGCCTGGAAAACGCTTAGGCAAACAGAAACGTTTCCTGTTAAATCACTGGAATTTCTCAATACCAGCCTGAGTCATCCCGGGAAAAAAATGTGGAAAGACCAATTCCCACAGAATTCTGAACCAAGCGGATCCGATGTTCAGATCAGAATCACAGGTATGAAATTGGACGGGCTGGTTTTATGCGGAATATCCGGAGAATTGATGACTGAAATGGGAATGGAAATCAAAAATAACTCCCCTTATTCTTCCACAGTGATAATCACGCATTGTAATGGTTCGAGTGGTTATATATGTACTGACAAAGCTTTTACGGAAGGAGGGTATGAAGTAAAAGTCAGTCATCTCATGCCTGGAATTGAAAAACTATTGGTACAAAAAAGCCTTGCCCTGATTCGTTTATTCTAAAAAATTATTGAGCTGGTAATTGTTTGAAGGTGCCGGATAAGAAAACTTCATCCAGAGATATTTTATAAAGCTTATTATTTCGTTTATCTTTCCGGAAGATTTCTCAGTTAATATGAAGACATCATAAACGCCCGATGTAAGTTCGTTAAGCGTGCGGATTTCCTTCCCTATCCATAGATCATTCCGTTAAAAATACCTCTTGAAGAATGTGTCCAGATGAAAGCCCTGTCTCTGGTTTCAGTAGCCCGATTATTAATTTCTTTAATGTCATTTGTTAACTATTAAACCATCAATTATGAAGCCGAAATTATCACTGGGCATGATCCCTCTTATGTTGATTGTACTTGTTTCCTGCGGGACAAGCAAAAAATTAAAAATGGCAGAAGATCATATCACCAGACTGCAAAGCGATTCCATTACAGCAGCTAATAACCTGAGCAGCTGTAATTCAAGAGTTGCAGATTTGAACAACCAGATCACAAGCCTGAATTCCAAAAATGCATCTTTGAATAAGGAAGCCGAGGATTGTCGTCAGCTTAAGCAGGATCTCCAGGCGAGGGTAGATCGCTTAAATGCGGCACTGGCAGAACAAGGCACTTCGCTAAAAGAGATCCGGGAAAAAATTATTTCGGGCCTTTCTGATTTAGTTGATTCAGGAATGAACGTAACATTTAAAAATGGCCTTCTTTATATTGAACTCCCGGAAAAACTCCTCTTCAAAAAGGGCAGCGCAGTTCCGGCGGAAAAATACAAGGCAGCTTTATCGCCATTAGCTTCCATATTGAATAATTATCCAAGAGTTCAGATTTATGTAGTGGGTCATACTGATACCGTGAAAATTCACAATGCGAAATTTGAAGACAATTGGGCACTAAGCACGGAAAGAGCCAATAGCATTGTCAGGGTTTTAAGGGATTCCTATGGCATAGATCCACACAGGTTGTTGTCGGCAGGCAGGAGCAAGTATAGCCCCATCGCAAGTAATGATACGGAAGAAGGCAAGGCACAGAACCGGCGGATCGAACTCATCTTAAATCCTGATCTGTCCAAGTTGTGGGAAATGATGGGTGACTGATTGAAATAAAAAGGAGCTCTTGGAAAAGAGCTCCGCATTGATTATAACCATTGATAAAAGAGACTGGATAGATTATTTGCGTATGTTCAGGACTATTTCCATTTCTTCATCAGTAACCCTTACTTTTTTAATGGATTTTTCATCCTGGATTTCTACCAGATAGATCGTCTTGTTTTCGGGCATGTCTATCTGGTTTACAAATGTGATCTGGTAATTATAATAGGAACTCTGGATTTTGTCGCGCAGGGACTGGCTAAGCTGCCTGCCGGAATAATTAGATATGGTATAAAGCCATTGGCCGCCCGGATTATACAATGCGCGGTAAGGAACGTCTGTAATTATAAACCTGCATAAAAAACCGCCGTCTTTTAAAACCGACCAGTCCGAATTAACCACTTCTTTATAATCATGCTGAAATTGCCTGATGGCTTTTCCATTGACTTTGTCTGAGGAAACTGCTTTAAAATTACCAGGTGTGCTTTCTGATTTATCTGCTTTCACAGCAAATTGCGCATGTGCATTACTGAAAGAGAGAGAAAGCATAATTCCCGCCAGGGCGATGGTGATGATTGACTTTTTCATGTTAAAAGATTTAAAGTTTTATAAAATTGTTTTTGATATGCTGAAACAAAAATACCTGTGCAGAAAGCTGTTTGCAATCCAGATTGATTGCCCCGTGCACTTTGTATGATGATTGAACATTTTGGGAGATTGAATGAAAGAACCATCAGTGTAAATCTGAGTCATCCGTGAGAATATTATAAATTGCTGGCAGATAACACAGATTTTCACGGATAGATTTAGTCAGTTATCGTGTCGTGTGCGGATCGATGATATCAAAATAAGATTCCGTAATTAGCGGACGCCCGGAGCATTAAGGAATCCGAACCCTGAAAAAGGGAATGACAGATACTCAATGAAACCTGCAATTCATCACCGGAAAACGCCAAATACAAATTCCGAAAAAAGATCTCTTCTTATTAATTAGATTTGAAGGGCACACTTCTAAAAAGAGGCTTGCAATGGAACTGTATGAATTATAAACTGATTGTCACATTTCTCCTGGTTCCAGTCATTTCTTTTTCTCAATTAAAAGAGATTAACAGTCTTCAAAAGCAATTACCTGGTTTAAAAGACAGCGCCCGGATCGATTGCCTGAACGCACTGAGTTTCCAGTACATCGGAAATTTGAACAGGGATTCTGGGCAATATTTTGAAAAACTGGCCATAGAGGAAGCAAGGAAAATTCATTATGTCCATGGCATTGCTGTTGCCTTGTCGAACCAGGCCAGGATACTCCAGCATTTTGATAATGATTTTTCCAATTCTGAAATACTCGTAAAAGAAGCGCTTGGTTTATTTGAAAAAATAAATAACAAACGTGATATTGAAAAAGCCTACGATGTGTTGGAGTTTTCAGTATTTAGCGAGAGCAAATTCAATGAGGACTATGAGTTGATTAAAAGAAAATATGCCATTAGCAAGGCTGATAAGGATTCATCGGGAATTTATTCAGCGCTCTCCGATATGGGATTAGTTCATCTGCAGGAAGGGAATTATGATTCAGCATTTATTTATATAAAACAGGCACAGCAGATCTCTCAGGCAACAAAAGATCGAGTGCAGTCTGGGGATATTTTATTTCTTTTTGGAGAGTTGTACAGGGCGATTGGAGATTATAAAGGCGCTATGAATTTTTACCGTCAGGGTTTTCAGCAGGATAATGCTGCGACTCTAAAATCCCGAATTGATGATGATGTGGAGATCTGGGTTAGAATGGAATATGCAGAATTGTTCAGTTTGCAGGGACAATTTGATTCTGCCTGGCATTATTTTAATTTGTTCGATACGCTCCACGCCGAAGAGAAGGATTTGAGAGTTTACCTGGTCAGCACCGGGGAAACTCATTTATTACAGGGACATTATGCTAAGGCGCTGTCTAATTTTCAACGGGGGCTTGCTATTCACAGGAAATTAAATGATCGGAATGAAATCAAACGCACATTATTGAATATTGCCAGGACCTATTATTATCTCAATCAAAATGAACTTGCAAAAAAATATGCGTTGGAAGGAATCGAGGCGGCCATTCAAACAAATTCAAATCAGTTCATCAGGGATGGATATGAAATTCTTTACTCAGTTTTTGACCGTCTGCATCAAACCGATAGCGCCTATCATTATTATAAACTCTTCAATGAAAAAAAGGATATCGTCCTGAATGACCAGACCAAAGGAAGAATTGTAGCATTTGACTATGACAGAAAAATAGAATTGCTGAATAAAGAACAATTGATCAACCAGCAGCAACTAAATTTCCAGCAACAAAAATTGCAGGGAGAAAAATGGATCAGGAATATCCTTATCATATGCCTGGCAATCCTCCTTTTACTTGGAATAGTTATTTACAGGAATATAGCTTTGAACAGAAAAAATGAACGATTGAGAAATGAAAGGTATCAATCCGAATTGCAGCGGAAAACAGCCGACCTGGAAATGCAGGCCCTTCGTGCGCAGATGAATCCACATTTTATTTTCAACTGCCTGAATTCAATCAACCGGTTTATCCTGAAAAATGAAACACAGGAAGCTTCGGATTACCTGACTAAATTTTCCCGTCTCATACGCATGGTGCTGGTCAATTCTAAAAATAAACTGATTTCGCTGGATGATGAGTTACATATGCTGAAATTGTATCTGGATATGGAAAGACTGCGTTTCAAAAATTCTTTCAGCTATGGGATAAGTTTTGTGGATTCAATTGATGAGGAAAACATGTTTGTACCTCCCATGTTGCTTCAACCCTTTGCTGAAAATGCGATCTGGCATGGCCTGATGAATAAACAGGAAGAAGGCCATTTGGAAATTTCCTTTGCCATGGAAGACGATGACATTCTTTTATGTAAAATATCGGATAATGGTATTGGCCGGGAAGCAGCTTCACTAATAAAAAGTAAATCGACAGAAAATCAGAAATCCATGGGATTGAAAATAACGAAAGAAAGACTTGACCTGGTGAACGGGAATGATAGGAAGCATACCTATTTTGAAGTTGAGGATTTATTTGATGAAGATGGCAAGGCTGCCGGAACAAGCGTGATACTGAGGATCAGGATAAAATAGAATCCGCAGACTAATTGTTGCAATTTTAAATTTGGATGAATATGATCACCGCAATTATTATAGATGACGAACCTTATTGTTGCGAAGCCCTTGCTACACTTCTGCAAATTCATTGCCCCGAAGTTAAACTGATTGATACCTGCAATAACGCAAGGATGGGTATCAAGGCAATAGAAGAGACCAGTCCACAACTTATTTTCCTCGATATTGAAATGCCCCAGGTAAATGGTTTTCAAATGCTGGAACAAATAAAGGTCATCAATTTCGATCTTATATTTACGACAAGCTATGACCAGTACGCCATTAAAGCGATTCGTACCAGCGCACTGGATTACCTGTTGAAACCAATAGACAGGGAAGAATTGCAAATAGCCGTCAGGAAAGCTATCGCAAAGCTCAAATCACCTCTTCCACAACAACTGGAAATTCTTTTTCAGAAACTGATCCCCGGGTCAAACGCGTTAAGCAAAATTGCTTTGCCAACCATGGAGGGACTTCAGATGGTTGGTATAGATTCAATTTTGCATATTCAGTCGGATAGCAATTACTCAGTACTTTTCTTAAAGACGAAACAAAAGTTAATTGTTTCCAGGACTTTAAAGGAAATGGAAGAAATATTGGATGATCATTCATTTGCCCGCGTTCACAATTCTCATCTGGTAAATCTGAATGAGATTGAGAAATATATGAAGGGTGAAGGCGGATACCTGGTGATGAGTGATGGAAGCAGCGTAGATGTATCGCGAAGTAGGAAAGAAATGTTATTGACCAAATTACAACCGGGACGGATTTCTTAACCGGCCTTTTATAATGAGCAGGACTAATAGAACAAACCTCTTGCAACTACAGGCCGCTAAAAATGAAGGTAATTTTACAGGAGATTGAGATTTGATAAATCCTACCACCCGGAAGGCCGAAGCCCTGATCTGCACTTATTTTGACAAACAAGGAAATGAATAATTACTGAAAACACTAAGCAGTAAAATTCTTTACAAATGCTACTTTAGCATATTATGAAGAAATTATTGCTTGTATTCGTATTCTTTTCATGCCGAATCCTATTGCCCGCGCAGCATCCCGGGGAAGAAAAATATATTCTTAATCATGATTCGGTTATTCCGGTAGGCATCATTAAAAACCTGGATGATTCTTCCCTGCTTGATGTAGTTCAACGGCAAACTTTTCGCTATTTCTGGCATGACGCACACCCCGTGAGTGGTCTCGCATTGGAAAGAAGTAATACGGTTATTGCGGAATATTATTGGGATTATATCAACGAAGCTTATGATGAACCGAATTTCAGCACTACAAAATTCGGCCCCGATGCCTGCGCGATTGGAGGAACCGGATTTGGAATCATGAGCACTATTGTAGCAGTGAACAGGGGATGGATCGGAAGGGATACGGCGCTGGGGAGATTAATTAAGATCGTCAATTTCCTATTGACTGCGGATTGTTATCATGGGATCTACCCGCATTTTATGGATGGAAGAACCGGTAAAACAATCCGGTTCGACAGACTTGATGATGCTGCTGATCTTGTGGAAACGTCCTACCTGCTCATGGGACTTTTATGTGCGAGGGAATATTTCAATAGAGAAACGCCAAAGGAAAAATATTTACGCAACAGGATAACCAATATGTGGAGAGTGGCCGACTGGGCCTGGCATACTAACGGTCAGAACAGATTGTATTGGCACTGGAGCCCCAACAATAGTTTCGATATGAACTTTCCAATTGCAGGATGGAATGAATGCCTGATCACTTATATCATGGCTGCGTCATCACCCGATCATTCCATATCCAAAGCAGTCTATGATGGTGGTTGGGTAAGTAGTGGAGGCTATAAAAATACCAGGGAATATTATGGCTACCAATTGCCCCTGGGAAATTTTGGTGATGACAGAGGCGGGCCTTTGTTTTTTGAACAATATACTTTCCAGGGAATCGATCCAAATGGCCTGACAGATTCATTGGGAACTGATTATTTTGAGCAGGGGAGGAATCACACATTAATCAACCGGGCTTATTGCATTGAGAATCCCAAAAAATATAAAGGATATAGCTCGGTATGCTGGGGATTGACTGCGGGAGACAGTTACAAAGGGTATGTGGCACATAGTCCCGAAAATGATTTTGGCGTGATTCAACCCACTGCAGCCATCTCCTCTATGCCATATACTCCCAAAGAAAGTATGGAAGCTTTGCGCTATTTCTACTATCAGCTTGGTGATAGAATATGGAGCCGGTATGGATTTGTCGATGGATTCAGTATTCATCACAACTGGTATGCAAAATCTCATCTGGCCATTGACCAGGGACCCATCATCAACATGATTGAAAACTACAGGACAGGATTATTATGGAAATTATTTATGAATATCCCCGATATACAAAGCGGATTAAAGAAACTGGGATTTAAAAGTAAATGGATAAAAGAACAGACTCAATAAAAATAATAATATGGAAAACCAGGATCTTCGTATTGGCATTACCGTTATCAAACCTGTAATGGAGGCAATGACAGATATCTCCCGCGTAAAAGACTGGTGGACGACAAATGTGACCGGTAGTTCATCTCATCTCCATGATATTTTTACCGTTCGTTTTGGAAATACATTTTCAACGATGGAAATAACAGAGCTGATTGAAGGGAAAAAAGTAATATGGAAAATTATTGATACGCTCCTCCCTTTATTCAACAATCCATTCGTCTGGAAAGACACAAAAATTCAATGGGATATTTCTGCAGTAAGTGGATTGACGGATATCACCATGACTCATGTAGGACTAACCCCTGAAGTTGAATGTTATTCCGATTGCGAGAAGGGATGGAATTATTATGTCGGCGTTAGCCTTTTTAAATTGCTGACAGAAGGCGAAGGCGTTCCGGGCTCAGGAATTTTTTCAAGGATAATTTTTGGAGATAGAAAATACGAAGGACTTCTTTTTTACAAAAATGATCCCCTGCCTGATTTTCCTGATGGATCTGTGCTGATTGATGTGAAAGAAACTAACGGAGAGCATGTTGTCGCAGCTCACGCAGTAAACTCCTTCATCAAAGAAAAATTTAATAAGGAAGATATACGGGGAGAGCATTATATGTTGGTCGAAAACAAACCGCTATTCGGAGATATGCTTCCCTCGGAAGATATTGCCAAAGGCTTTTTGTAAATTCATTGCTGCCCATATTTTCATTCATTATAATTTTTCTTTTATATAAGCGAAATCTTATTCCCTGTTGCTGCCGATTGATAAATAGCTTCCATGATACGAAGGTCTTTGATGCCTTCTTCTCCCGTTATATGACTGGGCAATGATTGTTTCGCTAAAATTAATTTTCCGATCCCATCTAACTGCGCTGCCTGTTGGTTAATGTCTGGGAAATGCAGCGGACCATCACTTGTTTTTCCAACGAAAGGGCCATAACTAATGCCGGGACTTAATTCAAACTGTCCGTTTTCAGCACTTGCAAAAAAACGATCGACCTGACAATTATAGGTACTGGAAGAATTACACACTGCTCCACTGGGGAACTGCAGCTGCCATGTAATAGACGCTTCTACTTCTTTAAATAATTCCGCATTCGTATTTGGACCAAACTGTGCTGTGACTGAAACGGGTTCTTCACCCAATACATAACGACTACTTTGTATGCAGTAAATCCCGACATTCATCAGCGGACCTCCGCCGGACAACGCTTTATGCAAACGCCATTGTGCAGGGTCATCTGTACGATAGCCAAGAGAAGATTCGATAAGCCTCACCTGGCCAAAAACTTTTTGCTGTCCCAGTCTTTTAATTTCGAGATTGTAGGGCTCATAGTGTAAACGATAACCGATAGCAAGTTGCATGCCCGCATTCTTACAGGCCGTGATCATTTCTTCACAGTCTTTTGCGGTTGTTGCCATCGGCTTTTCGCATATGACATGCTTTCCGGCTTTTGCAGCCCTCACTGTATATTCTTTGTGCATTGCATTCGGCAGCACTACATATATCAAGTCAATGTCTTTATTCTTCGAGATGGTGTCGAAGTTTTCATAATTATAAATGTTCTTGTCGGGAATTTTGTATTTCTCTTTCCATACAGCCGCTTTTGCAGGATGGCCTGTAACGATTCCGGCTAAGCGGCAATATGCTGAAGATTGTAAACCCGTGGCCAGAATGCCTGCATAAGTGCCCAAGCCAACCAATGCAACATTGAGTTTTTTCCCATCATATGATTGGGATTTGATTTCCGCATGGTGCATAATGGATGGCACAAGAACTGCTGCGGTGGTTGCACCCCCGGCATTGAATAAGAATGAACGACGTGAAATTTTTTTCATAAAAAGAATTTTTCAAGATTCAGTTTTAACGATTCACGATTTATTGTTGATTAAAAGTTAATGAGATTTCTTAACAAAATATTTTTCCCGTATTTTCAATTCAATGAATCCATCCATAGCTCTTCAGAAATTCAATCAGCCGCGGATCATCGACCGACATTGCCGGAAGCCAGTTGTCAATTTTTTCTCTTTCCCACCAGTCACCTTTGGAGTTGCCCGGCTCTGCAAATTGGTAACGATATAAAACGGCGCGGATGTAGCGGGGCGGCTTGCCGGGGAATGGATTGCGTGCAAACAAATCAACTATGAGAGGATCGTTGTGCAAAAGTTTCCATACGAGATTCAACGTCCATGGATATTCATCAGCCGTTGACATAGACGCAAACCACATCTGCCAGTCCAGGTGGAGCTGATAAGGCGCGATCTGCGGTGGCCTCTTATCCAATGCGTCCGGTAATCCTCTGTACGTATATGCCTTCCAGTTAGCACTGTCATCTGCCACTGAATCCATTGTCCCTTCAAATACTACATTCAATCTTTCCTGTCCTACTGTTCCGAAGGCGCCATACGTATTGACGAGATCCAGTGGATCAAAGGAAGTGTTCATGATTTGACTCGGAGAAATCATGTTAAGCACAGGCTGGATGCTGAGAATCGCAATAATGACAGTGATCACCCAGGCAGTGGCCAGCATGGGCCGCGATCCTTCAGCATCAGCTTCGGCTTTTTCTGCTCTTTTTACCAGGGATGGTGGAAGAATCTTTGACCAGAAGCCGTCGTCGAAACAGGCCAGTGCGGGAAGAAGGGTAAGCCAGTTGAGAAATGAAAGGTTACCGCTGAAGATGAGAATTATTTGTAAGATCAGGATTACAAGTCCTGCAATGTGACGTCCAATTCGTGGCCAGAAAATAAACCACGGCGCAACAAGTTCAGCAAGAAAATTATACCAGACTCCCATTTTCAGAATCCAATGTGGCAGAAAATGAAACCATCGACTCAGTGGACCGGGAATCGGCTGTGTTTCGAAATGATAATAGAGCGCAGTTCCATTTCGCCATATTTCGTCGCCACGAATCTTGATCAGTCCGGAGCCCAACATGATCCGGAAAATAAGCCAGCGAAAAAGTACAATGATCGGCATCGGTGGTGCACGCTTGGGAAAGGGACGCATATCTACCAGGGGACAAAGGAAAATAGCGAGGAAGCCGGTTTCGAGAAGTTGAATTTCCCATCCATATCCGTACCAGTCCTGCCCGATATGCACAAAAGACATATAGATAATCCAGAGTAGAGCCAGTATCGGTGCATTGGCGTAGCCTGCAATGACAACACAGGACAGTATGAAGCCAATCCATGCCAGAATCAAAAGAGCCGAGTCGGAATGTGTGAACCAAAAAAATGAAGGAAGCCTGATGAAGCCTGCACTATTCGATCCGAGGGTTTCACTGACTCTTTGCAGAAAAATGCCGAGAGGAAGAAGTCCGCTCGAACCAATCAATGGAATAATTTCATTGATCAACACAAGAAAGGCAACTGCATAGATCAGGCCCAGCAGGCGAAGAATGAGAAAGCGGGTGAGCCAATAGGTTGGCCGCCCGGCCTTCTGAAATGGATTGTCAGAATTACGCGACAGCAGCATGGAATAACCCAGCCGGAATTTAGGCTAAAGTTATATCATCCGGATTCTATCCTGAATTTTGGAGAACATAAATTCAGAAAAAATTTGCCCTTCTAAATAAATGTATCCAAAAATTTCTTGTTGCTGAAAAGCAAAGGGATCAAAAGGGCAGAAAAACAAAGAATAATGATAATCCCGGAAAAGAAATTCTTGAATAAATCACTGTTCAGGCCAATTCCGGAATGTTTAATTTCCTGTACTTTCAAAATACAAAAAGCAGTCAGCAGAATAAATGCTGCGATAAAAACGATATTTCCCTTCTTAATATATTTTCTGCACCAGAAATAAAATATCCCGGTTACAGTAAGAAGAATAGTACATCCAAAAATGATAGAAGGGAAATTGATGATATACTGTTCGTAACCGGTGGTTGATCTGTATATCAGGGCAAACACCAGGCAGATTAGTGTTGCAGCTATTCCCATAAAAAGACCAGTCAACAGGGCCTTGGAGAAATCGGTTTGATATTCGGTCTGATCCATAAAAAATTTTTTAAACCGTTAACAAGTAAATGATACCTGAGCATTTTTTTGATTTGTACCCGGGCTTTCAATTAAATCTGCTGCAATATTGATACCAGCGAAGGAAAAAGCCTGGTTGACTTCCCAAAATATTTCGTAAATTAGCTTTCTAATTTTCTAACATTAAACTTGACGGTATGAAAAAGCTTCTTTTATTGATCGTATTGTCTTTGTCAATTTATGCTTATGCTGCAGACAAAGGCACCTGGACAGGTTACATCGGTGACGCTCATTGTGGCGCAAAGGGGACAGGTGACGGACATGCTGCCTGTGCTAAGAAATGCGTGAAAGAGGGATTTGCTCCTGTTTTCGTAGTAGGAGACAAAGTATATACTATCAATGATCCCAAACAGGTTTCCAAATATATCGGCGACAAAGTAACAATTACGGGAACTATTACTGATAATAAGCTGGACATCGAAAAAATCACCAAATCATAAAATTATTTTGATGTGCTGAATTTTTCCAGCCATTGCTCCTGCCTGGTGT
>DATJWE010000110.1:0-12282 GCA_035501475.1 Puia sp.
CTCTCTGAAGGATGTCATTGATCTCATGTATTCGGGTCATCATCTCAGCTTCGGTCTGTATCTGACACTCTGCGAGCGGGCAATGATATCCAAAACCACAGGGAATTACAATATGAGCTCCTCCCCCCAATTGGGATATGAATTCCGATTCACTTATTATTATAATATCAATCCACAATGGAGCCTGGTATCGGGGCTTTATGCAGGAGTTTGCGGTCGGAATTATTTGCTGACAATTCCTAAGCAGGACATTGATTCTTCCCTGAATGAAGATTATGTCGATAACGGTGCAGCGACCAGGGAAAAAGATATATTTTATATATCAATCCCAATCGGAGTTCAAAAAAGATGGTGGAACAATAAACTTAACGGATGCTGGTTTGCAGATTTGGGTGCAGGCGTGAACTGGTCCCTCTCGATTGAACAGGATATGCTGACGGAAGAATTATATATTCCTGGACAGGGTTTGGTGCAGATACTCTCGATGAATACAACGTTAAACAATAACGGCAAACCATGGCTGACACTCAACAGTGGAGCCGGTCATCAGTGGGTCTTATCCAATAAAAATATATTATCGGCCAACCTGAACCTGTTTTTGTCATTTTCCAAAGTTGCAAGAGGCAGCTACCAGATCACAGTTCCCGGCCAGCCTGTATCCGAAGGGGAATATTCTGTTTCCACTACGCATATCGGGCTCGGAGTGAATTATATTTTTACTGGCACAAAAAAGAAATTCAAAAAATTAGTGAAGTAGGTTATCCCTTTGATATCCTGCATCGTCCCCTTCGGGAGACGATGCGATATTAATGGGTATCATGACCGTGCTAAAAATTCGTAACGGAATATAGTTGGTGAAGCATTTGCTCAATTTCATTTCGGTCTGGCATGACCATTAGCTGGTCTTCCTGCATGGAAGCATTGATGAACTGCATCGAACTCATGACCTGTGAGCGGGCTGAGCTATGAAATTCATGCGCCCCCGTTTGCTGGGCAATATCTGCAATATTGGAAGCCCTGATTCCGGATCCGGGCATAATGACAATCCGGTCTGCTGCCTGATTGATCAGGTCGGCAATCAGTGCTGCGCCCTGTATGGCCGTAGGCTGCTGGCCTGAAGTGAGGATTCGTTCACAGCCGATATTAATAATATCTTCTAACGCTTCAAAAGGATTGGCAACCCAATCGAATGCACGATGAAAGGTTACACTCATTGGATAAGCGGCATGCACTAGCTTCGAGCATTTGCTCTTGTCTATCTTCCCATCGGGCTGCAAAAGGCCGATTACTACACCGTCACACCCGATCTTTTTGCAGAGTTGTACATCATGCAGCATCGCTTCGTACTCTTCATCAGAAAATAAAAAATCACCGCCACGTGCACGAATAATAGGGAACAAAGGAATGTTCAATTTTTTTCTGGCTATCCTGATCAGGCTGGAGCTGGGTGTCGTGCCTCCGTCTGCCGGATCAGCGCATAATTCCACTCGATGTGCTCCCGCCTCCTGTGCAACTAAGGCAGAAGGAAGATTGAAGCAGGCTATTTCGAGGAGAAAAGACATAATTCCATTTTAAAATTCGCGGATTGTGGAAATGACTTGATAAAAATAACCACATAGATATATAGACACATAGTTACACATAGCTATGTGTCTATGTGGTAAATTTTTTCTATCAAGAAGTCGTTCTCACAATTTCACTCAAAAGAAACTCTTTGACTGATAGATTTGTTCAACTCCGGCATTTCTTACTGCATAAGAAAATCCCTGCTGAAGTGCGAAAGCCCCATAATCGCCATTTTTTTTAAGTGCAAGAAAACCTACCTGGATTTTTCTTGCTTTGTCCGGATCGCGTTTCACGATCCGTTCAACTGCTTTTTTACAGGCTTCTTCTGCAGAGACCCCCTGGCGCAAAAATTCAACCACAAGATGTGATCCTACAATACGAATCACCTCCTCTCCAAGCCCGGTGGAGGTTGCAGCGCCTACTTCGTTGTCGACAAACAATCCGGCCCCGATGATTGGTGAATCACCCACCCGGCCGTGCATCTTAAATGCAAGTCCGCTGGTGGTGCAGGCCCCGCTCAAATTACCATTGGCATCCAGCGCCGCCATCCCGATGGTATCATGGTTATCCTTACTGCCAGGCATAACCGAAGCAGAGGGCTTCTTATTATAAAAATCGTTCTCTGCGTTGATGACTGGTTCATATTTTGATGTCTTCAACCACTCTTTCCAGGCTTTTTCACTTTGTGGAGTGAGCAGGTTTTCTTTTTTGAACCCATTGGCTAATGCAAATTGCAGGGCACCCTCCCCCACCAGCACAATATGCGGTGTTTTCTCCATCACCATTCGAGCTACTGATATGGGATGAACAATATGTTCCAGGCACATCACAGAACCACAACCGCCGTTTTCGTCCATTATACAGGCATCAAGCGTGACATGGCCGTCACGATCAGGGAGCCCTCCATAGCCTATAGAATTAATATTTGGATCTGCTTCCGGTACTTTCACACCTGCTTCGACTGCATCAAGCGCGCGACCGCCTGTTGACAAAATTTTCCATGCTTCGGCATTGGCGTCCTTGCCAAAATCCCAGGTGGAGATCACAATAGGATTGCCGACACTACTGATTTTTGTCAATGAATTTGAAATTGCTTTTTCCCCCAGTATCACTCCGGCGGAAGTGGATAATGAAGAGATGAGAAACCTGCGACGATTAAACATAGAAAAAATTAAAGCCCGAATTTAGGTAATTTCATTGTTGCGCCTTTCAAAGTTTTGGAACGGTCTAAAAGTTCAATATTCATTTTCCTTAAATGCCTTACATTTAATTTTTAAACCTAACCAACATGAGAGTTTTTCTGCTTTCTATTTTTTCAATTTTTTCAATCACTGTTTTCGGGCAACAACATACTCAGGACAGTGCATGGATTTATCAGAATTATAATAAACTCGAGCGCTATATTACCATGCGTGATGGCGTGCGTTTGTTCACTTCCATCTATATTCCGAAAGACACTACAGCGCAGCATCCGATTTTGATGAAAAGAACACCTTACTCCTGCGCGCCCTATGGAACCCAGTTCCAGTCATTCTGGAATAGTTACCTGCGCTACTATTTAAGAGGCGGATATATTATGGTAATACAGGATGTCCGAGGACGCTGGATGAGTGAAGGCAAGTTTGTGGACATACGGCCTTTTATCAAAGAAAAGAAGACAAGCAAAGACACCGATGAATCAACTGATACTTTTGACAGTATTGACTGGTTCGTAAAAAACATTCCGCACAACAACGGGCGTGTAGGTGTTTTTGGAATTTCTTATCCCGGTTTTTATTCGACAATGGCTGCTGCCAGTGCGCATCCGGCATTAAAAGCGGTGAGCCCGCAGGCGCCGGTTACCGATTGGTTCAGGGGGGATGACTTTCACCACAATGGTGCTTTTTTTGTTATGGACGCCTGGGCATTTTATTCATCTTTCGGTAAGCCCAGACCACAGCCCACTACAATCGGTCCCGAAGGATTCGATTATTATACAAAAGACAATTACAAATTTTACCTGGAAACCGGGGCAATGAAAAATCTAATGAAACTGACAGGAGACAGTATCGCTTTCTGGAAAGATCTTTATGCCCATCCAAATGAAGACGCCTGGTGGCAGGCCAGAAATGCACGCGTGTCTATGTACAATGTAAAACCTGCGATGCTTGTCGTTGGAGGTTTGTTTGATGCTGAAGATTGTTTCGGCGCTTGGAATTTGTACAAGGCAATTAAAAAGCAAAGTCCGCAAACGACAAGTCATCTTGTGATGGGTCCCTGGTACCATGGCCAATGGGCCAGCAATGATGGGACACATCTCGGCAATATTTATTTTGGCGACAATACTTCATTCTGGTTCCAGAATACAATCGAAATGCCTTTCTTTGATTATTACCTGAAGGGAAAGGAAGATCCAAAGCTATCTGCTGCCACTATTTTTTTCACCGGGGAGAACAAATGGAAGACTTTTGATCAATGGCCGCCGGCTGAGAAACAGGATCGCCCAATTTACCTTCAGGACAATGGCGGTTTATCCTGGAACAAGCCTGCTGTCAAAAATAGTTTCAGCGAATACATCAGTGATCCAGCCCATCCTGTTCCTTATTCCCAAAATGTTCATTTCAACAGGACACGTGAATACATGACCGATGATCAGCGCTTTGCCGAAAGAAGGCCGGACGTCGTGACTTTCAAAACTGGAATATTGGATGAAGATCTCACCCTTGCCGGTCCTGTTATTGCTGATCTTAAAGTCAGCATAAGCACTACCGATGCGGACTTTGTCGTGAAGATCATTGACGTTTTTCCCGACACTCTTTCCTATAATAACGTTGATATCTATGCGGAAAATGACCCCGTACTCAGCTATCCCATGGGCGGATATGAGATGCTGGTCCACCAGGAAATCATGCGTGGAAAATTCCGGAACAGTTATGAAAAACCGGAGCCCTTCAAACCGAATACCATTGAAACGGCGCGGTATGCCATTCCGGACGTAGCGCATACTTTTAAGAAAGGTCATCGGCTGATGATACAGATTCAAAGCAGCCTGTTTCCGCTGGCAGATCGGAATCCGCAGCAGTTTACGGATATATATACCTGTGAAGATAAGGACTTCCAGAAATCAACCATTCGTATTTATCACGATGCTGTCAATGCTTCCGGTATCATTCTTCCCATTCTTAAATAATGCTATGCTACGATTCAATCTTATAAAAACAAGAGCAAGCTTAATCACTATGCTGATTCCTGTTTTCCTGACTGCGCAAAAGGAAAATATTGCTTTTATCAGAGAAAATTATATTAAAATAGAAAGGATGATCCCCATGCGGGACGGAGTAAGATTATTTACTTCAATTTATATACCGAGGGATGAGAAGGAGAAATATCCTATCCTGATGGAAAGGACCCCTTATTCCTGTTCTCCGTACGGCGAAAACAATGTGCGATGGTCGCTCGGACCGAATACCTCCCTGATGTTTGAAAAATATATTTTCGTATACCAGGATGTACGTGGCCGTTATAAAAGCGAAGGAAATTTTGAAGAGATGACACCTGCAAAAGATAAAAAGAAATCAAAAAATGACACGGACGAAAGCAGCGATACTTATGATACCATTGACTGGCTTTTGAAAAATATTAAAAACAACAATGGAAAAGTGGGAATCTATGGAATCTCGTACCCCGGATTTTATGCATCTGCCTCATTACCGGATGCCCATCCTGCCATTAAAGCCGTATCCCCACAGGCACCCGTAACCGATGAATTCATCGGGGATGATGCAAACCATAACGGAGCTTTTTTTCTACTGGATAATTTCGATTTCACTAATTATTTTCAGGGGACAAGAATTGATTCAGGGAGAAACTATAAAAATGCTTTCACGGCACATTATGACGATGCCTACAAGTTTTTCCTGGACCTCGGGCCAATTAAGAATACGAACAGCAGCCTCTATTTTAATAACATGGCCAAAATCTGGAATGAATACCTGGAGCATGACACCTATGATGATTACTGGAAATCAAGAAATATTCGCCCCCATCTTAAAAATATTAGACCTGCCGTTTTAGTAGTAGGGGGATGGTTTGACGCAGAAGATATGTTCGGCGCCCTACGCACCTACGAGGCGATTGAACACCAGACTCCGGGAAATAATAATAAAATTGTTATGGGCCCCTGGACGCATGGTGCATGGGCTGCGCGCGAATGGAATCATTTTGGTACTCATAATTTCGGGGAAAACATAAATCTGTATTTCAATGACAGCATTGAAACGAAATTCTTTAATTATTATCTCAAAGGGAAAGGAACTGATGATCTGCCCGAAGCAACCATCTACGAAACAGGAACCAATCGATGGAAAAAATACGAAAGCTGGCCCCCGGCAAATGCAAAACCGAAAAATCTTTTCATTCGTGAAAATGGAGGGCTTTCGTTCAATCCCCCTTCGCCAGAAGGAAGTTTTGATGAATACACCAGCGATCCTACAAAACCCGTTCCATATACCAATGGCATTTATTCTAATCGTAACAATGAATACATGGTGGAAGATCAGCGTTTCACAGCCCAACGGCCCGACGTGGTGGAGTATCAATCCGATGTGTTGACAAACGATCTGCTGGTTACAGGAAGGTTAAAAGCTGATCTTTTCATCGCTTCTTCCGGAACCGATGCTGACCTGGTTGTAAAACTGATCGACGTGCTACCCGAAGATGAGCCCGGTTCAACAAACAACGCAAAGAATCAGCCCATGGCAGGTTTTCAGCGACTTGTTCGGGCCGAAGTGTTTCGGTGTAAATTCAGGAACAGCTATGAACGACCGGAGGCCCTAGTTCCCGGCCAGGTTACTGAAGTTTCATTCGCCCTAAATGAAATTGCACACAACTTTAAAAAGGGTCACCGCATTATGGTCCAGGTACAGAGCAGCTGGTTTCCGCTCGTGGACAGGAATCCCCAAAAATTCCTTAAAATCCCGGGATGCAACGAAAGCGATTTTCAAAAAGCAACGATCCGCTTATACCATAATGCGACTTATCATTCAGCAATTGTTCTTCCCGTTCTTGAATAAGGCAGGATTAAATTGGTGAGCCTGGATCCTCAGAATTCCCCGGGAAGGCAGTTTTTGTTGAAATAAATATTTTTTTTCATGGCCCGGAATCCTTAAATTAGTTGACAGTTCTTTCATTTCCTCACTTAAACTTAAAGCTATGGAATCAACTGTCTCCATCGATCAGTTTCAGGAGGAGTTGCAATCATGGAAACATGAGCTCTCCTCATTCAAACAAGAAATCCGTCACTTCGAAAAACACCTTGAGACCATGTCCTCAAAAAACTTACCAAAAGATCTTCTCGCCCAGATCGAACATTTTCAGAACAGCTTTATTTGCCAGAAGGAAGTTATAGATAAACTTAGGCACGACCTGCCAGATTCCCGCCACAAAGTCGAGCATATTTTTAAGAGGCTGCATCACTTCAGCAACCAGGATGGTTCGCATACGCATGATTCGCTAAACGACAGGATGGATACTTTCCGCAGAATATTTGAAGAAGTAAAAGAAGACTTCAGACGATTCGAATCCGACTGGTCATAGGGATTTCTTATTTGCGGATATTCATTTCGATATACATTGCAGAGCAAGAATAATGTGTATCAGAGGATATTTTTAACCAACGAAATATATCTTTGAGCGATTGCTTATGATTTCCCCCGGGATTACCTCTTTTATCACAAATTGTCTTTACAAAAATAGATTGCTTTAAAACGCAAATAGCACCAAATTCTTATTTTTGTTCCGCACAGTTCCACTGCACTTATCCTCTTTCGAATAGTTATCCGATAACCGATTGAATGCACCAATGACAAAAAATACACCTCAGCTTGAGCTTTGGATACAGGATATTCAATCCTACCTGTATAAAATCATTAGTGAACCGATGGAGAAGGCCGGGTTTAAGTTTGAGCGCTATAATTATTCTTTCAAAAGAAAACATGAAAAAAATATCCAGGAGTTCGGCTTCCTTTTTATCAATCAATTCCCTGTCAACTACCGGCTCAATTTTGTCCTCCAGATTCGCAATCACGCAGTGAGAGAGATTAAATCAACTTTTTCCAATCATACTGAGAAAAATAATTTCAAGCTCAGCAGCCTGATTATGATGATGAGCGATTTTACTGCAGTAAATAATTCCCGTTCTACGATAGATTATATCATATTCACTAACCAGGATCTTTTTGCTGCTACAGAAGCAATATTGAGAATATTGGTGGATCAGGCGATTCCACTTTGCGACGAATTGAAGACAATGGATGACCTGGACTCATTTTATGAAAAGCACCCGGGCTGGTCCGTCAATTCATTAAGCCTGGATAATATCATAAGTGATCTGATCATTGGCCGGATCGGAAGGAAAAGAAACTTCGATATTCTCTATCAGCAGCTCGCAGAGGATATGGACAAAAAGATTCAGCATGGAGAGATCAATGGTGAAGCAGCCGATATACTCAGATCCTGTTATAAATTCTTATTGAGAAAATATTGAACCACGATGCAGGTTTTAGCTTCTCTGACTACCTGTTCCATTTATTTTATCTTTTCTGATTAATATTGCAAGAAAAAAATAATGAGAATACCTTTCTTGTTTTTGGGTCTTTTTGCGGGATATTTATCCATTGCCCAGGATATTTCTATTATTCCTAAACCGGTATCCCTAACGCCCGGCGCAGGATCATTTCATCTCAGCAAATCAACTGTAATCAAATTGGAAGGAAGCGGCCTCGAACATTCAGTTGAATTCCTGAACAGCTATCTGCAAAAATTTTATGGATTTACTCTGGCGGTTACGAGACAGTCTTCCGGAAAAAATGCAATCATTCTGAATTACGAAGTGATCCAATACCCGATCAGCGGGGCCTATAAAATGGATGTAAATGATAAGAATATCTACATTGCCGGCGATAACGAGGAAGGTGTATTTTACGGGATTCAATCACTTATTCAATTATTGCCCGTCACTCCTTCTGCATCACTGGACATTCCCCAGGTAAAAATCGAAGACCATCCACGTTTTGCCTGGCGCGGCCTGCATCTTGATGTCGGCCGCCATTTTTTCCCGGTGGATTATATAAAAAAGTATATCGATTTCATTGCTCTTCATAAAATGAACTATTTCCACTGGCACCTAACCGAGGACCAGGGATGGCGGATCGAAATAAAGAAATACCCCAAACTAACGGAGATAGGTAGTTGCCGAAACGGAACGATTATTGGCCGATATCCGGGCAAAGGCAATGACAGTACCCGTTATTGTGGTTACTATACCCAGGACGAAATCCGGGATGTGATAAAGTATGCGGCTGACCGTTATATTACCATCATCCCCGAAATTGAAATGCCGGGGCATGCTTCTGCTGCATTAACGGCTTACCCCTACCTGGGTTGCACAGGAGGACCATACCAGGTGCAACAAACCTGGGGTGTATTTAATGATGTGTATTGTGCCGGCAATGACTCCACTTTCCAGTTTCTGCAAGACGTGCTGGATGAAGTCATTGCCCTGTTTCCATCAAAATATATCCATATCGGCGGAGATGAATGCCCAAAGACAAGCTGGAAAAAATGTCCGAAATGCCAGAAAAGAATTAAAGACAATAACCTGAAAGATGAAAACGAATTGCAGAGCTATTTTATCCGGAGAATGGAAAAATATATTAATTCAAAGGGAAAACAAATTATTGGCTGGGATGAAATCCTGGAAGGTGGTCTTGCTCCCAATGCGGCGGTAATGAGCTGGCGGGGCGAAAAAGGAGGAATTGAGGCAGCGAAAGCACACCATATGGTTGTGATGACACCCACTACATATGTTTATTTCGACTATGCACAAAAAAGAAATGAAGACTCTGTGGTCATTGGCGGATATCTTCCGGTTGAAAATGTGTACAACTATGAACCGCTTCCAAAAGAACTGGCCCCCGACGAGCAAAAATATATTATCGGAGCCCAGGCTAATGTGTGGACTGAATACATGGCCAATCCCGCCAAGCTTGAGTATATGATTTTCCCCAGGCTGACTGCATTGAGTGAAGTATTGTGGAGCCCCAAAGAACAACGCGACTGGAATGATTTTGAAAAAAGATTACCCTTGCAATTCAAACGATATCAATTGTGGAAAACAAATTATAGTACGGCCTATTTCGATCTTAAGGCAAGCGTATTGCCCGCAGAGAATAGTGATGGCGTGGTTTGGAAATTGGAAACAAACTGGAAAAACGCAAAAATCGGATATACCAATGTTACAGATACAAATACTTTTCAACCTTATTCTTCTCCCGTAGCTGTAAAAAATTCCTGTGTATTATATGCAAAATTGATTGACGTCCCGAGCCTCAATAGCCAGATCATTCAAAAGTTTGCTTTCAACAAAGCAACAGGGAAAAAAATTACACTGAAAACCATGCCGGCTGTTGAATTCCCGGGAAATGGAGGAGCTTTTGGCCTGGTTAACGGAGTCGTCACTGAAAGAGCTGGTAATTCTGCTGAGTGGCTGGGTTGGCGAGGGGAAGACATGGAAGCCCTGATTGACCTTGGCGACCAGGAAAACATTTCAAAAGTAAATATTCATACCATGGACCAGAAAAGGGGCAGGTTTTACGCTCCGGCTTCTGTGGAAATTTTTGTCTCATCGAATGGAAATGATTTCAGCAGCGTTGGAAAAACCAGTTCGTTTGATCCCGATCACGACAATCTTGGTAATATGAGCATTCAATTTTCGAATATTGCTACCCGGTATATAAAAATCGTTGCAAAAAATGCGGGAACTATTCCGGAAGGTCAGCCCGGGGCAGGCGGTCCTTCACGAATGCTTATCGATGAAATACAGGTTGATTAGAACACGGATTACACGATAACGGGGATTTCACAGAGTATTATTATCTATTTTTCGTTATCTGTGCAAATCATAAGGATTATAATTAATCCACGTTCCATCCAATCTTTTTATTTAAATAATCATTCCAGCGGGCTGATCATATTTTGATAAATATTTTTCTGTTGTACATCATCCATAGGGGAACAAGAAAAATAAGCACATATACGATGGCCCAGGCCAGTGAAGCATTAACCGGTGTAAAACCCGGAGTGAAAAATCTTTGGTATAAATAAGGAAGAAGACTCGTGCTCACACCCTTGTCATTCACTTTAATAAAATTAAGCAGTGTGGGTAAAATCCCGGAAACAACAAAAACAGTAATGGCATTCGCTCCATACACCACGAAAGGCTTTGTAAATCCGTGAATACCCTGCACATCAATCAACCAATATGATAAAGTGAGCCCGATGATGGCAAAGCCTCCAGTGTAAAGCACGAAGGAACTTGTCCAAAGTGATTTATTTATCGGGAAGAAAGGATCCCAAATCAGCGCCAGGATGACCGACACAATCCCTGCGAAAAATAACCAGGCCACTCTTTCAGCCTGCATTCTGTCTTTTCTTCTCAGCCAGATACCCGTAAGCACTCCCATCAACCCCGTTCCTATTGCAGGCACTGTGCTGAGTATGCCTTCAGGATCCCAGGTTTTGGTTTGATTCCACATATGCGCCTGCGTGAAAACCAGATTATCGAGCCAGGCCGCCAGATTGGTTCCGGGTTCAAGATTTGCATCCCCGACACCGGGAACCGGAATCCAGTTCATTAACACATAATAAACGATCAGGATTAATCCAAGAATCCAGCTCATTGCTTTCTTACTGCTTCTGGTATAGAACACCGCGCAAACCAGGTAAACAATTGCGATGCGCTGAAGTACTCCCGGTATACGCAGCGTAGCAAAGTCAAACCGGGGAAATAATTGCACTAAAATCCCCAACAAAAAAATCAGCAGGGCTCTCCTGAGAATTTGAGGCATTACTTTTTTATGCAGAACAGGATCGTTTATTTTATTTTCCAATGCATAGGGAATAGATACTCCGACTATAAAAAGAAAAAAAGGAAAAATGAGATCTGTTGGCGTGCAGCCATTCCAGGCAGCATGTTCCAGTGGCGGATAAATATGATCCCAGTCGCCGGGATTATTGACCAGTATCATGGCCACAACGGTTAAGCCTCTGAAAAAATCAAGGGATAACAATCTGTGTCTGGGTTTGTCTATTGCATGCATCGTCATATCAGATACCTAATGAATACGATCTCTAAAGTAAGGGATTCTATCCTTATATTTTGTTTTGGACTGATCATTCCCGGCTGATGAAATGAATTTCATAAATAGCCTTACTTTCGCACATATTTTAGAAATCGAGCAAAAAACAACCCGACTTATGAGCATGGCAGATTCTTTTGAAAAAATTCCGGTGAAAATTTTTACTTCAGTCCAGCAGGGGTCCTCTTTTATCGCCGGGGAAATTGGAAAACTGATCCGGGAAAAAGAACAAAAAAAACAAAAATGCGTACTTGGTCTTGCTACAGGCTCATCACCCAAAACCCTCTATGCAGAATTGGCCAGAATGCATAAGGAAGAAGGATTAAGTTTTAAAAATGTTATCGTATTTAACCTTGACGAATATTATCCCATCAGCAATGATGCTTTACAGAGTTACAGGCGCTTTATGAAAAAGCATCTTTTTGACAAAATAGATATCGATAGTAAAAACTGCTATATTCCCAACGGAGAATGGAAAAAAGAAGATATCAAAAAACATTGCGCCGAATATGAAGAACTCATTCAAAGTATGGGAGGGATA
>DATJWE010000111.1:0-3579 GCA_035501475.1 Puia sp.
TCCCGATGGTTCAGCGAAAATCCTGCATTGTATTTTGGATAGGTGCCGATACTATAGCCTGCATTTGCAGATCCATTGGTGCCAAGCGCTTTATTTTTTTTCAGCTTGATATTGATAATGCCTGCATTTCCGGCAGCGTCATATTTGGCCGAAGGGTTTGTAATTAATTCTATCGATTCGATAGAAGAGGACTGAATGGTCTTAAGATAGTCGGATAAATCTTTTCCTGATAAGGGAGTTGGCCTTCCATCAATATATACCTGCACACCATTTTTACCGCTCAGACTGAGATTATCGTCTTTGTCGACTGTCACTCCGGGTGATTTGCGCAATAGTTCCAAAGCATCCTGCCCCACGGCATTCACGCTTCCTTCCACATTCATCACAATTTTATCGGCTTTTACTTCGACCATTGGCTTATGAGAGGTGACTACTACTTCTTTTAAATCCGAAGAAGTCTTTGAAAGAAGGATGTCTGCAACTGTGATATTTTGTTCGCCATTTACTTCGAAAACCGGAGAATTTGTAGTCGCAAATCCCACATGTGTAACATTCACAAAATATTTTCCTGATTGAATATGAGGAAATATATAATGACCCTTTGGATCGGTGGCACTCAATTTTACAATTGAAGAATCTTTTGATTTTTTCAAAACGACTGAAGCACCTGCTGCATTTTTCCCCTGGTCATCTTTTACATTGCCGGCTATATCCTGGGCCTGTACAGAGGCGGCCAGCAACACACAAAAAAACAGTACAATTACATTACGCATAGTTATAAGTTTTGATCAGTGATGTCAAAACTACCAGCGTAATCAGCCTTTGAAAATAGCTTTACGGCAGGTTAAAATAAATGCACGGCAAAACATATTATTGATCCGGTGTAAATTTTACCGGGATTGAGTTGAAAGCGGTGAAATCATCTGTTTGTACGGTGAAATTTCTGTAAGTGATGATGGAGAGTGGTCGACTGCAGCATAGTTTGAGTGGTCCACTGCAAGGTTGATGGTTGATCATACAGTGTTGTAAGACAACGATATTCTCAGTGATCTTATTTTTTGAGATAAGAAAGAATCACATATTTCTCCTGTATTGTCCGCCTACTTCGTACAACGCATGCGTAATCTGCCCGAGACTGCAGTATTTTACAGTTTCCATCAATTCTTCGAACAGATTGCCGTTGTTGATTGCTGTTTTTTTCAGCCTGTTCAGCATCTCGGTCGCTTTTGTTTTATTTCTTTCCTGGAAAGCTTTGAGATTTTCTATTTGTTTTTCTCTTTCTTCGGGAGTGCTGCGGATCACTTCTGTTGGAATATTTGTTGGAGACCCTTTTTTGTTGAGAAAAGTATTGACACCAACAATGGGCAATTCACCATTATGTTTCAGGCTCTCATAATAAAGACTTTCTTCCTGAATTTTATTTCGCTGGTACATTCTTTCCATGGCACCCAATACGGCTCCGCGTTCGGTAAGCCTGTCGAATTCTTTCAATACTGCTTCTTCCACGAGATCGGTTAACTCTTCAATAATGAAAGAGCCCTGAATAAAATTTTCTGTTTTGGCACTCCCCAATTCCCGGTTGATGATAAGTTGAATGGCCATTGCCCTTCTCACACTTTCTTCGGTTGGAGTAGTGATAGCTTCATCATAAGCATTTGTATGAAGAGAATTGCAATTATCATAGATCGCATACAAAGCCTGAAGGGTTGTGCGGATATCATTGAAATCAATTTCCTGCGCATGAAGACTTCTCCCGCTTGTCTGGATATGGTATTTCAGCATCTGGCTTCGCTTGTTCGCCTTGTATTTATATTTCATCGCTTTTGCCCAGATGCGTCTTGCAACCCGGCCGATCACACTGTATTCAGCATCCATGCCATTACTGAAGAAGAAAGAAAGATTCGGAGCGAAATCATCGATATTCATTCTCCTGCTGAGATAATATTCCACATAGGTGAAACCGTTAGACAATGTAAAAGCCAGCTGTGTGATCGGATTGGCGCCTGCTTCAGCAATATGATAACCGCTGATGGATACGCTGTAAAAATTTTTCACTTTGTTTCGAATAAAATATTCCTGCACATCTCCCATCAGCTTCAGGGCAAATTCGGTTGAGAATATACATGTATTTTGCGCCTGGTCTTCTTTCAATATATCGGCCTGCACGGTACCGCGGACAAGCGACAGTGTTTCGGCTTTTATTTTATCGAATTCATCTTTGGGTAAAACAGCGTCGCCGGAAAGACCCAATAATTTCAGGCCAAGTCCATCATTTCCCTCGGGTAATTTTCCGGGCGAAGAAGCATCATAATAAGATGGCTGCGGATAGTTTTTAAAAATACCCCGGATTAGACCATTGACCATTGACCATTGACCATTTTCGGTGATGTATTTCTCACACTGCTGATCGATCGCTGCATTCAGGAAAAATGCCAGTATGATCGGAGCCGGGCCATTGATGGTCATGCTGACAGATGTTTTCGGATCGCAGAGATCAAAACCACTGTACAATTTTTTTGCATCATCAATTGTAGCGATGCTGACGCCGCTGTTTCCTACTTTCCCATAAATATCCGGGCGATGATCCGGGTCCTCACCGTAAAGTGTAACCGAATCGAATGCCGTACTCAGTCTTTTCGAAGGCTGATCCAGGGATACATAGTGAAATCTTTTATTGGTTCTTTCCGGGCCGCCTTCACCGGCAAACATTCTTGTAGGATCTTCACCTTCGCGTTTCAACGGAAATACTCCCGACGTAAAAGGAAAAAGTCCCGGTGCATTTTCCTGTGCCTGCCATCGAAGAATATCGCCCCAATCTTTGTATCTGGGTAAAACAACTTTTGGAATTCTTGTGCCGGAGAGACTATGACTGAACATGGGTTGGCGGATTGTATTTCCACGCACATTGTATTCATAATAATCTGCCTGGTAGGCTTTAATTTTATCCGGCCATTTTTGAATCAGTTTGCGGCTGACAGGAGTGAGCTGTTGTTCGTAAAAATCGATTTGTTTTTTTAAAGCTTCCCCTAAATCCCCTCCGGGGGAGGGGGCTTTGGAAGATAACCCATCAGCATTTTGAGCTGTCTGGATTTTTTTGATTTCTTCCAGTGCGCCGCGCAGCTGGTATAATTTAGAAGCGATGGCAGATTGTTCCCTTACCAGTTTATCATATTCCCTGATGATATCTGAGATTTCGCTCAGGTAACGGACACGTGCAGCCGGAATAATTGCTGCATCTTCGAGTTTTTTTTCTAATTCCGAATATTTTTTTTCATCCCCGAATTTGGTACCGCATTTTTTTTCAATCGTATGGATGAGAAGATCGAACAGAGCATTTACCCCCCTGTCATTGAACTGTGAGGCGATGGTTCCAAGTACGGGCAGGTTTTCATCCTTTGCGCTCCATAAAGTGTGATTGCGTTTGTATTGTTTGCGTACATCATTCAATGCGTCAAGCGCACCGGCTTTATCGAATTTATTGATGGCGATGATATCCGCATAATCCAGCATATTGATTTTTTCGAGCTGACTGGCAGCTCCATATTCCGGCGTCATTACGTAAAGACTAACATCACAATG
>DATJWE010000112.1:0-6802 GCA_035501475.1 Puia sp.
TCGCCCTCCAAAATCAATCAGCACTTTAGCATCTGCATCATCCATGGGCAATGCAAATCCGTAACGCTCCATTCCTCTTTTGTCGGCCAGGGCTTTGGCAAATGTTTCTCCCAGCGCTATGGCTGTGTCTTCAATAGTATGATGTTCGTCGATATGCAGATCACCGGCCACATGGATATCCAGATTTATTTTCCCATGTCGCGCGATTTGCTCGAGCATATGATCAAAAAAACCAATGCCGGTAGCTATTTTCGCATGACCATTCCCGTCAACATTTAGCTCAATTTTTATTTGCGTTTCACTAGTATTGCGTTGGTGAATGACGTGACGCAGGCCGAGTTTAAAAAAAGAATAAATCGCACTCCATTCTTTTGTCTCCAGTGCAATCGTGGACTGTAGTTCTTTTACTGAATCCTTGATTTCACCGCTGCCCAGGTCAGGATCATTATTCAGCCATATCGCTTTACATCCGAGGTTCTTTGCCAGTTGTACATCCGTAATGCGATCGCCGATCACATAGGAATTCGGAATATCATAATCAGCATTATTCAGATAGCTTGTCAGCATGCCGATGCCCGGCTTGCGCGTGGGCGCATGATCTTTTGCAAGCGTTTTATCAATGTGCACAGCGCTGAAATGGATGTCCTCATTTTCGAGGCTTTTCATGACGAAATTATGTACAGGCCAGAAAGTATCTTCGGGAAATGAAGGGGTGCCGAGCCCGTCCTGATTGGTAACCATCACCAGTTCATAGTCAAATTCACGCGCAATTTTTCCCATGAATTCAAACATATGCGGATAGAAATCCAGTTTATTCAATGCATCGATCTGGTATGTCGGAGGAGCTTCGTGAATAAGCGTTCCATCACGATCAATAAATAAAATTCTTTTCATCCGTAAAATTTCCATTTAGGATTTGAACTGATGTGGAACGTCCAGCTCTTATTTCCCGTTATAACTGATCTTCCAAATTGTTCCTTTCGAGTCATCAGAAACATAAATTGATCCGTCGGGACCTTGTGCAAGGCCGCAGGGACGATGTTTGGGAGTTCCTGCAGCTGCCAGTTTCGCACTACCGGCAAATCCATCAGCAAATACTTCCCAGTTCCCGGATGGCTTTCCATTCCTGAAAGGAACGAATACAACATAGAATCCTTCCTGTGGCTCAGGCGCCCTGTTCCATGAACCGTGAAATGCAATGAACGCACCATTCTTATATTTTTCCGGAAACTGATTGCCGGTATAAAAGAGCAGTCCGTTAGGAGCCAGGTGTCCGGGGAATGCTATAACGGGATCCTGGGCATTTTCACCTGCAGTTTTTTTGCCATCGCCGCCAAATTCCGGAGCTAATATTTTTTTGTGCTGGAACTGATCATAATAAATATAGGGCCATCCGCAATTGGACCCTTTCTTCAATTCATACATGCATTCGGCAGGAAGTTCGGCGCTTTGCTTGGTATCATACAGGTTAGGAAATAAATCATGCAGTTGATCGCGTCCATGCTGCATGACGAATAGAGTATTGGTCACGCTATTCCAATCCAGTCCCACAACATTACGAAGGCCGGTAGCATAGTGCACTCCATTGCCATAGGTCTGATCTAATTTATCGGCTTTGAATTGCCAGATCCCTCCCGCGGAATCCAGTATGGGGCAGGGTTTCATACCGGGAGAACCTTTACTCCGGTCGACTACCTGGCACGCGTTTGAATACGCTCCGATATTTACGTAAATATTTCCTGCATTATCCAGTGCAATAGACTTGGATTCATGTTCATGCCTTGAAAGCAGGCCGGTTATGATTTTCTCAGGTTGATCCGGGTTGATCACCGTATTGTTGGCATCCAGTTTATAACGAAATACCTCTTCATCAGAAGAAGCGTATAAATAACCATCCTTAATAGCAATACCAGTGCCTCCATAATTGCCGAAACTAACCACTTCTTCAGCTTTCCCATCTCCGTTTGTATCCCGCAAACGAACAATTCCCCTGCCATTCTTTGGGCGTTGTAATTTCACATATACATATCCGTTACCTGTAACCACCAGGTGCCTCGCACTACCCAGCCCTTCCGCAAAGACAGTGGAACTAAAACCTGCAGGAAGGGTGAGTGTTACCTCATCTGCCTTGGTCATCGAATCCGCTTTGGCTGTTGAATCGGAACTTGCAACAGGAGCCACCTTGGCAGAATCTCCTGCGCAGGCAGTGAGTGAAACAATGGAAAGCAAAAAGCCTACAAAAGGCAATCCCGACGAAATCTGTTTCATATAGAAAGTTGATTTTAAAAATAAAAAATAAATGTACTACATCTCAGGTAGAAAATTGTTTCAAAGCCGTTATCAATTCCTTATTCTCTTTTTCAGTGCCTACTGTAATACGCAGACAGCCTGCACACAACTCCACCCTGCTTCTGTTACGCACTACAATGCCCTTTTGCAAAAGATATTCGTATATTGTCTGCGCATCGCCAACTTTTACCAGCAGGAAGTTCGCATCACTTGGAAATACTTTCTGTACCAATGGAATCAGAGAAAGATGTTGAGTCAATTCTTCCCGCATCGATACAATCGCCCGGATCATATCATTTACTTCTTCTATCTTTTCAAGTGCCTGTAGCGCCAGATCCTGTGTAGCCTGGTTAATATTATATGGCGGTTTCACCTTATTATATACATCTATAATATCCTGGCTCGCAAAAGCCATGCCCAGCCTGAGTCCTGCCATTCCCCAGGCCTTACTCATGGTTTGCAAAATCACCAGGTTGGGATAATCAAAAAGCTCCTGTATAAAAGAATGATGTCTTGAAAAATTAATATAGGCCTCATCAATGACAACCAGTCCGTCGAAATTATTCAAGAGGGTTTCGATAGCAGTTCTGCTCATAGAGTTGGCCGTTGGATTGTTGGGAGAACAAATCCAAATGATTTTTGTGTGATCATCGACGAGTTTTTCCATTTGGTCGAGATCGAGTTGGAAATCTTCCGTTAAGGTAGCCCTGCGTAATTCCACATCATTAATATGAGCACTCACTTCATACATCCCATAAGTAGGCGGATTAATGATCACGTTATCTTTTCCAGGGTTGCAGAATGCCCGGTACAAAATATCGATGCATTCGTCACTTCCATTCCCTAAAAAAATATTTTCTGTGGGTACACCTTTAACTTTACTTAAAGCCTCTTTTACTTTCCATTGATGAGGATCCGGATAGCGGTTATACCATTTCGTTAGTGGTGAACCCAGGCTGTTTTCATTGGCGTCCAGAAATACACGGGCTTCCCCCCCGAAATCATCTCTTGCAGATGAATACGGGACCAGATTTTTGATATTCTCTCTCAGCAGATGATCCAATCGAAATGCCATTCAATGATGATTTAGGATATACAAAATACCGCTAGACAATAGACGATATGCAATAAGCAATTTCGAATCAGGAGTTTTAAACATTGTACATTGTCTATTATCTATTGTATTATTCTCCGCTCAATCTTATCAACACCGCATTCGCATGCGCCTGCAAGCCCTCTGCTTCCGCCATCGAAACTACAGTAGGGCCTATTTGCCCGAGTCCCTCCTTTGTCAGTTGCTGAAAAGTGATCTTCCTGATAAAACTATCCAGGCTTACCCCACTGTACGATCTGGCATAGCCGTTAGTAGGCAGGGTATGATTGGTACCGCTTGCATAATCTCCGACACTTTCCGGAGCATAATGACCAAGAAAAACCGAGCCTGCATTGACCACACCGGCGGAAACTTTTTCCGGTTTCTCACAGGCGAGGATCAGGTGCTCGGGCGCATAATCATTTAACACCTCCATGGCCTGGGTCTGATCCCGGACCAACACTGCCCGGCTGTTCTGCAATGAAGCGGCTGCCATTTCCCTGCGTGGCAATTTTTTCAGCTGTATTTCTATTTCCGACAGTACGCGATGTATTGTTGCTTCTTCCTTGCATACCAAAATTACCTGGCTGTCCACTCCGTGTTCGGCCTGCGAAAGCAAATCAGCAGCCAGAAATCCGGGATTAGCAGAATGATCAGCGTAAATAGCCAGTTCGCTCGGACCTGCCGGGATATCAATAGCCAATCCATCTTTCTGCACGAGTTGCTTGGCAGAAGTGACATATCGGTTTCCCGGTCCAAAAATTTTGTAAACCCGCGGAATTGTATTTGTCCCATACGCCATCGCGGCAATAGCCTGAGCACCCCCGACTTTGAATATTTTTTTTATCCCCGTCAACTGAGCGCAGTACAAAAGAGCAGGATGTAATTTTCCATTGCTGTCAGGAGGTGAACACAATACGATTTCCCTGCAGCCTGCCAGCACGGCGGGAATCGCCAGCATAAGCAATGTGGAAAACAAGGGAGCAGTTCCCCCCGGGATATACAGTCCGACTTTTTCAATGGCTACTGACTTTCTCCAGCACAGCACGCCTGGCATGGTCTCAATTTTTTTTAGTGGCTGCAACTGGGTGCCGTGAAAGAGCTCAATATTTTTTTTTGCCTGTTGAATCGCCAGTCTTAATTCTCTGCTCACCGATGAACCGGCATCAGCAATTTCTTTTTCGTTGACTGCCCAGGTCTCCAAGGTCATTTTGTCAAAGGCTAAGGTAAATCTTCTTACCGCTTCATCGCCATGTTCACGGACTTCTTTCAAAATATTTGCAACGGTTGCTTCAAGCGATAAAGTATCTGCTTCGGGCCTAGGCAATAACGTCGCCCATCCACCGGAAGGAGGAATATTCTGATTTCGCAGGTCAATAATTTTCATAAACTATTTTTCATGACCGGTTTTCAAATAATCATTTTTTCAATTGGTACGACCAAGATTCCCTGGGCGCCTGATTCTTTCAGCCTGGCAATAATATCCCAAAAATCATCTTCATTCAATACGCTGTGTACACTGCTCCACCCGGGTTCAGCAAGAGGCAGCACTGTTGGGCTTTTCATGCCCGGCAGGAGCCGGATAATTTCCGGTAGTCTGCCGTTAGGCGCATTGAGCAGAATATATTTATTGTTTTTCGCTTTCCTGACTGCACGAACCCTGAAAAGAAACCTGTCCAGAATTTGTTGCTGTTCACTTCGCAGGTTTTTATTTTTTATAAGAATGGCCTGCGAATCCAGGATAGTCTCCACTTCCTTAAGCCCGTTCATGAACAAGGTAGATCCACTGCTCACCAGGTCAACAATCGCATCCGCCAACCCTATGCCGGGAGCAATTTCAACAGAGCCGCTGATCTCGTGAATTTCCGCGCTGACCTTATTTTTTTCTAGAAAACGGCGGGTCAGCACCGGGTAGGTGGTCGCAATTTTTTTGTTTTGGAGAAAGTTTACATTCTCATATTTCTCATTTCTTCCAACGGCAACGGATAAGCGACATTTGCCGAAACCCAGTTGTTCAACAACAGCAACCTGTTTATTCTTTTCATGTACAATATTTTCTCCCACAATCCCGATATGTGCCACTTCATCTTCCACGTATTGCGGAATATCATCATCGCGTAAAAAATAAATTTCCATGGGGAAATTATCCGCTTCTGTCCTCAATTTATTGACTCCGTTTTTGAGGTCGATACCGCAATCTTTCAACAGCTTTACCGAATCGTCGTGTAGGCGACCTGATTTCTGGATAGCAATTTTCAAAACTGAGCCAGTTGAAATATTTTCCATGTTATTTAAAATTTTCCATTCGTGGGAATGGGCAAAAAAAGAGGGCTTACCATTGGTAAGCCCTGTAATGACTTTATTTTGTTAACACAAAACATCACCGGCCTACCCCTAAGGTAAGAAAGCATGATGATGATGTGTATGTTTTTTCATATTGAGTGGCAAAAATAGGCGACCCATGTTAATTGTCAAAATTTTATTTAAAACCTCCCGGGAAATTATTAATTTTCGCAGTTGTTTTTATTCGTTTTGTAAATAAATGACATGCATCTAAAGTCACTGTCTCTGTTATTTTTCTCCTTTCTTTTTCTTTGTCTGTTCTGCCATTGTAAAAAAAGTTCGAATGATTCGTCGGGTGGAAACAATACCACTCCTCCGACATCTACCACGCCACCCCCGGATAAACCCTATCAGTTGGTCTGGGCAGATGAATTCGATTCTGCGGGATTACCGGATAGCACCAAATGGGGATATGACACAGGGGGATCCGGATGGGGTAATAACGAACTCGAATACTATACGAGTGACCGGATGGAAAATGCAAGAGTTGACAGTGGAAATCTGATTATTGAAGCAAGAAACGAATCATACGGTGGCAAAAATTATACGTCAGCCCGTTTGGTTACAAGAAAAAAAGAACAATGGACTTATGGAAAATTTGAAATCCGTGCAAAAATTCCTTCAGGTGTCGGAACATGGCCAGCCATTTGGCTTCTCTCCGCCACAGATCCGCTGGTATGGCCGGATGACGGAGAATTGGATATCATGGAAGAAGTCGGATTCAACCCAAACGTGATTTACGGAACTGCTCATTGTAAAGCATACAACGGAGCCCAGGGCACTCAAAAAGGAAGCAATATAGCAGTACCATCGGCACAGAGTGAATTTCATGTGTACACTCTGGAATGGACGCCTACTTCTGTTGCCTGGTATGTTGACAGCACGAACTATTTTATTTATGGCCCTCCAAACTTTAGTTTCGACTACTGGCCATACACCAGCGACTTTTACCTGATCTTAAATATTGCCATCGGTGGAAATTGGGGCGGACAAAAAGGAGTTGACAATTCCATTTTCCCCCAACAAATGCTGGTGGACTATGTGAGAGTATACCAGAAGAAATAGCCAAACTCTGGT
>DATJWE010000113.1:0-19603 GCA_035501475.1 Puia sp.
TAACGTTATTCAAGCAAATACAGGGCTCGTCTAATCAGAGTGCATTGCCAGTAGGAAATTTTAAAGACGGTTTTATATTAATTAGTCTTAGGCCTAAAGAAAGTGCGATGTTTTTTGCCAGGCTAAGCTATATACTAACAACGGTAAATAATTTGTCGCCTACATTAATTAAAAAACCTTTTATCCCTGTCTTCAAAATCAGCATGCTTAGTGATAAAACGACTGTCAACCTGTTCAGCTATATCACGGCCGGCATCCTTCTGATGATGATTTTTTATTCTGTAGCTGTTTACCTGCAGAATTATTCAATTGAATTCATGCATTATTCAGGATACGCATTCTGTATGGCTGCATTGCTTTTCCTGAAATCCTTCCTCTTCGGATCTACTTCAGGCTTTAACTATTTTTTTGAAGGATACCTGGACTTTATCATACAGATGACCGGCTATTATTTTTATGTACAATTTTTAAGAAAATTCCTTGAGACAAAGCAGGATCATCCCTTTCTTGAAAAATTATTTAAAATCAGCGGATGGATGGTGCTCACGTCAATGGTTTTATTCACTGTTTTTTATTATTCGTCAGCCGGTTTCGGTATCATCAATGTGATTGAGAATTTCACTAAGCAGGCGCTGCTCATCCTGAGTCTTATTTTTATTTATTATGGTATCAGGAAAAAAGATCCCCTTATGAACTATCTGATCATTGGGCAGTTTTTCCTGACCTTTTTTTCCATCATTTCTTTCCTACTTCTCATCACACCAATGAAAATATCATCGACTGCAAACAGCCTGTTAAATGATTCTTTGCTGTATTACCAGATCGGCCTGGTGTTGGAACTCATCTTTTTCATGTCAGGATTATCTTATAAAAACAAAAGAGATTTGATTGAAAGAATCAAAGAAAGGGAAAGATTAAAACTGGAAAATGAAAGAAAGGAGTTTGAAAAACAGGTAGCGATATTGGAAGCCAAACAACAGGAAAGAAACCGGATATCAGCTGATATGCACGACGAATTGGGATCGGGTGTAACAGCCATTCGCCTGATGAGTGAAATTGTAAAAACCAGGATGAAAGAAAACACATTGCCCGAAATAGAAAAAATATCGCATTCTGCCAATGAACTGCTGAACAAAATGAACACCATTATCTGGACCATGGTGAGTTCGAATGATACCGTGGAAAGTCTTATTGCATATATTCGTGCTTATGCAGTTGAATTTTTTGAGAATACACCCATTGAATGCCACTTCAATCTTCCCTCTGTAATCGTTCCAAAAGATTTAAGCGGAGAAAAAAGAAGAAATATTTTCCTGTCTGTAAAAGAAGCGCTGAACAATACACTGAAACATTCCCAGGCTACGCAGGTTGAAATAAATATCAGAGCGGATGAGAAACTGATCATTGAGATTGCCGATAACGGAATAGGAATTGATATGGAAAATATCAGAAAATTCAGTAACGGGCTTCAGAATATGAGAAAAAGGATCAATTCCATTGCAGGGGAATTCAAAATGGAAAACCACCAGGGCACGAAGATGATTTTTGAATTGGTGCTTTGAGGCACATTTCCTGGTTTACTTTCATTCTTTCTTTTTCAAAATCCCCCAGAGCAACAATAACCAGCCGGCAATAAAAAATACTCCCCCCACCGGAGTGAGTATTCCAATGGCAGAAACACCGGAAATTTCGGAAGCTTTCATAACAGAGAGGGCATATAAAGAACCCGAAAAAAGCAGGATACCCGTTATAAAACAATAACCTGACCAAAATATCTCTCTGCTCTTAATTTTTTCACTGAGTATTCCGACTACGAACAAAGCAAACACGTGATAGATCTGATACCTGACACCGGTTTCAAAAATCGAAAGGGCATCCGGAGGAAAAGAATCTTTGAGGCGGTGTGCGGCAAAAGCACCCAATGCGACCGATAGCGCACCAAGCAATGAGGCAATAGACAGGAAACTTTTATTCATCTTTCAATAATAATTGAATCAGGGGTTGCAATAAAATATGTTCTTCATTAACCATCAGATCAGCCTGCTCATAATACATTTTCCGCTCTCCCAGCTTACGGATGATATAGGATTTCAGCTCGGTTTCGCCGATATTCCGGATCAATGGCCTGCTTGCACTTTCTTTAATCAGCCTTTGTTTCAATATTTCCACAGAAGTGTTTAGCCAAACTACTTTCCCGTTTCTCTTCATAAATTTTATATTATTAAAAAAGCAGGGTGTGCCGCCGCCTGTTGAAATAATGAAATGCTGGTTTTGATTTACCAGTTCTTCGAGTACTTCTTTCTCTGCATACCTGAAATGCTCCTCCCCCTTCTGCGCAAAAATGTCGGAGATGGTTTTATTTTCTTTTTCCGTAATGACACTATCCAGGTCAAAAAATGGCAACTGTAATTTTTCTGCAAGCAGCCTGCCCCAGTGCGTTTTACCCGAACCCATAAACCCGATGAGAAATATTTTCATGCCCCTGCCCCTAAAAAAATTTTGGAATTCCTATTAATAGCCCGGCAATTAAACGCCTGACTATTTAAATGCGTTAAGTCCTGTAATATCCATCCCTGTAATCAGCAGATGTACATCATGTGTTCCTTCATAAGTAATCACACTCTCAATATTCATCATATGACGCATAATTGAATATTCGCCGGTGATGCCCATGCCGCCAAGAATCTGTCTCGCTTCTCTTGCGATGGAAGCAGCCACTTCACATCCATTGCGTTTAGCCATGGAAACCTGTGCCGGCGTCACTTTCCCTTCATTCGCCAAAACGCCGAGGCGCCAATTCAATAACTGGGCCTTGGTGATCTCTGTAATCATTTCAGCCAGTTTTTTTTGCTGGAGCTGAAATCCTCCAATGGGACGATCGAACTGCACTCTTTCCTTGCTATAGCGCAATGCCGTGTCATAGCAGTCCATCGCAGCACCGATCGTTCCCCAGGCAATTCCATAACGCGCTTTAGTGAGACAACTTAATGGTCCCTTTAATCCTTTTACATTGGGTAAAATATTTTCTCTAGGAACTTTTACATGATCAAAAACCAGTTCGCCGGTTGCCGATGCCCTCAGGCTCCATTTACCGTGGGTAGTCGGTGTACTGAATCCTTCCATTCCCCTTTCCACGATCAGCCCGCGTATATCTCCCTGCTCATCCTTGGCCCAAACCACGGCTACCTGCGAATAAGGGGCATTACTGATCCACATTTTGCTTCCATTCAATATTACATGATCACCCGCATGGCTGAAATTGGTGAGCATCCCTGCTGGGTTGGATCCATGGTCAGGTTCAGTGAGTCCGAAACATCCCAGCCATTCGCCGGATGCTAATTTGGGTAAGTATTTATTTCGCTGTGCTTCGCTGCCATATTCATAAATGGGAAACATGACCAGTGAACCCTGCACCGAAGCAGTTGACCTGACCCCGCTATCCCCTCTTTCCAATTCCTGCATCATCAATCCGTAGCTGATATAATCCATGCCACCACCGCCATATTTTGTAGGAATTGTCGGACCAAAACAGCCAAGCTCTCCTAATTGTTTTACTATTTGTTTTGGGAATTCGGCACGCTGAGCATAATCTTCGATAATTGGAGAAATTTCCTTTTTCACATAAGCCCTCACCGATTCGCGGATCAGCTTATGTTCTTCAGTAAGCAATTCATCGAGCAGGAAATAATCGGGACTTTGAAAGAGATCTGTTCTGGCTGCCATAGTACAGCTAAAGTAAGAAAAAGTTGACTTCTATCATTTGGCAGTGAACAGTTGACAGCCCGATTGAAAGGACCAGATAAAATACAAAGACTGTTCACTGTCAACTGGCAACTGGCAACTCCTCATTCCCAGTTCATTAAAAAAACTTTTTACCTTGAGATGCAACATGCAGGAATTGTTTGTGTATTTATTATAGAAAACTCTAAAACAGGCGGCTTGGAACTGACAGCACCAATACTACACGACGAGCTGGTGGAGCGATGCAAACAGGGTGATCCCCGGAGTTATGCGGAGTTATACCAGAAATATTCTAAGGCGATGTATAATACCAGCCTGCGTATTGTAAACAATACCGGCGATGCAGAGGATGTTTTGCAGGAATCGTTTACAGATGCTTTCAGTTCTATTGAAACGTTTCAGTATAAGTCGACTTTCGGAGCCTGGTTGAAAAAGATTGTAATCAATAAATCAATTAACCATCTCCGGAAAAAGAAAATGGACCTGATTGACCTGGAAAAAACAAATGTGGGCCATCTGCCTGAAGAAGATTCGCTGGATGAAAAAGACATCCAGTTAAAAGTTGAAGAGATAAAAAGAGCAGTAAAACTTTTGCCCAATGGCTACCGGACTGTGTTGAGTTTGTACTTGTTTGAAGGATATGATCACGAAGAGATATCCGAAATATTGAGGGTTTCTCATGCAACCGTCAGGACGCAGTATATGCGGGCAAAACAAAAATTAATCAGCTTTATAAAACAAGGAGGCTTATCATGAGCAGCCGCTTAGAACAATTTATACAAGATCACCGGGAGGAATTTGACAGTGAAGAGCCGTCGAAGAAGCTGTGGGAGAATATTCCTACCCGGAAGGAACCTGCGGAAAAGCAACCTGCAACGGTAGTTCGCATCAATATCTTCCGATGGAGCGCAGCAGCTGCAGTCGTTGTGCTATTATCAGCAGGAAGTCTGTGGTATTTTAAATATCATGAGAATATCACTTCTACTGAAACCGCTACGGTGAAAAAGGAAACTCCAAAGGATACATCTTCATCTGTCGCCAAAACTCCTGTGTCCAATGGAAACGATACTTCTGCAAACCCGGTAGCTCAGTCAGCCAACAATCCCGACAATGATACAAAAGGCGGCAGCACGATGACGGATGATGTTACCGAGGAAATGTATCATTATGCCAAGCTCGTTGAAATCAAACATAAGGAATTAAAAAAGATAGAAAAAGACGAGCCCCTATTGTACAAACAGTTTTCGAGCGATGTAAATAAACTGGACAGCGTATATCATATCCTCCAGAAACAATTGCCAAAAAATCCAAACCGCGAACAGCTGCTCGAGGCCATGATCCAGAATCTGCAATTGCAGATAGGGTTACTAAATCATCAATTAGACATTATTAAACAAATCAATCAAAAAAAACAATCAGCATATGAAAAAGCATATAAATCTGCTTAATGCATTAATCCTTGCTCTATTATCTTTACCCATGCTCAGCTTTGCGGGAAATGGAGATGATGTAGACAAGAAAAGAACGATCAGTAAAACTTACGACGTTGGCAAGGACGATAAATTATCCATTGAAAATTCATTTGGAAATGTAGTGATCAATACCTGGGATAAAAATCAGATCAAGGTTGATATTGAAATCGGCACCAAGGCCAGCACAGACGAAAAAGCGCAGGATATGATGGATGAAATCGAAGTGAGCGACAGTCGCGATGGCAATACAATTTCATTTAAAACAAAGGTGGGGGAAATCAATGACCACGGGTACAACAAAAAGCACAACCGGGATGAAAGCCACGGCAACAGGGATGGCGATAATGATGGAGACAGAAAATTCTACATCGATTATAAAGTCTATATGCCTGCAAATAACAGGCTGAAAATAGAAAACAGTTTCGGCAAAACAACGGTCCCGGATTTTAATGGACAAGTCAATTTAACCAGCAAATTCGGCTCACTCACTACCGGGAAACTCGCTGATGTCGATGAAATAGATGTTGAATTCGGTACGGCAGACCTCGGACCTGTGCACAATGGTGATATTACTTTTAAGTTCAATGGCAAATCGCATATTGCCAGCGTAAGTGGTGATGTAAAAATCAAAAGTGAATTTTCAGGCGATGTGAGGTTTGATGTAGACAATAACATCAATGAATTGACAATCTCCGAATCTTATTCCACGATCAAAATGGCGGTCACCAAAGCATTGTCTGCTAATTTCAATATCCACACAAGCTTTGGAAGCTTTCACAACAATACCGATTTCACCATAAAAGAAGATAAGGATGAAGATGAAGATACCGGCCCGCATTTCGATAAAGATTTCTCGGGCAAGGCCGGTGATGGGAAAGCCAAGATCAAAATCAAAAGCAGCTTCGGTAACATAAGGCTATCCGACGTCAATGACAAGAGTAAGAATGATGGAGATGACGATGAAGATAAAGAGGAAAGAAATCATTCCAAAAAAGAAAAGAGCAGCGCATAAAAACCTTACCTACGAATTATTTGCCGGAAATGGATAACAGTTTTAAATTGTTATCCATTTTTATTTAACCGAAAAGCACGATTATGAAAAACAAAATAATAGGCTTGCTGATCGCAGGCTTTTTTTATACCGGAACTTCTCTTTTCGCACAGCATGTAAATATGGATTCAGCAGCCAAAAGCATGGGGCTGAAACAATATTTTTTCGTGATGTTGAGTAAAGGGGATCTGAGAAATCAGGATTCAGCAACTGCTGCCAAGATACAGGAAGGGCATCTCAACAATATCAGGCAACTGATGGGCATGGGCAAGATGATTGTGGCCGGACCTTTTGGTGATGATAGTAAGTGGGCAGGAATTTTTATTTTCGATTGCCAGACAAAAGAAGAAGTGGAAGGCTATTTGAAAACTGATCCCGCTGTTGCTGCAGGCCGGCTGATCTACGATATTCATCCCTGGTGGACGGCTAAAAATTGCACTTTCAAATAGCCCTGGATTTAGATCCATGGCTATGATCCGGCCAATCAGATTAATCATCTTCCAAAAAATCTTTGACTATATTGCTTCAAATTAAAAATTGATGCAAGAGCATCCATTTGAAGCGACTTTAGAGTGGGCAGAAACCAGGGACAATGAAGACCCGTTGCACTCATTCAAATCTCATTTCTATTTTCCAAAGTATGGAAATAATGATGCCATTTATTTCTGCGGAAATTCTCTTGGCCTTCAACCAAAAACTGCCCAGGCTGCGATGCAGCAGGAATTGGACGACTGGAAAGAATTCGCCATAGAAGGATTTACGAAAGCAAAAAACCCCTGGCTGTATTACCAACTTCAATTCTCTGCGCCAATGGCTGCCATTGCGGGTTGCCGGGAGCATGAGGTCACGGTGATGAATACACTAACAGTGAACCTTCACCTGATGATGCTCTCATTTTACCATCCCACGAAGGAACGATATCAAATACTCATGGAAGCCGGAGCCTTTCCTTCCGATCAATATGCAGTCGAAACCCAGGTTCGTTTTTACGGTCTTGATCCGGAAAAAACAATAATCGAAATCCATCCCCGGGACGAAAATAAAATTATTTTAGAAGAAGATATTCTTGATACCATTGACAAACATAAAGATACCCTTGCGCTTGTATTAATCGGAGGCATTAATTATTACAGTGGGCAGTTGTTCGACATGAACGTTATCACTGCCGCTGCTCACAAAGCAGGAGCACTTGCAGGGTTCGACCTGGCCCATGCAATAGGCAATGCTGCACTGCTATTGCACGATTGGGACGTAGATTTCGCAGTCTGGTGCTCCTATAAATATCTTAATGGAGGTCCCGGATCGGCAGGTGGTATCTATGTCCATGAAAAATATGCCAGGGATAAAACCCATAAGCGTTTGGGTGGTTGGTGGGGGAATGATGAGAAAACAAGATTCAAAATGGAAAAGGGTTTTATTCCTAAGTCCGATGCCAGTGGCTGGAATCAAAGCACAGCCCAGATTTTTAATATGGCTCCCTTGAAAGCATCACTCGAATTGTTTGAAGCAGCAGGTATGAAAAAGTTACATGCAAAAAGCCGTGAACAGACTGCCTACCTGGCTTTTTTACTTGCGCAGCTAAATAATATCCATTTTGAGATTATTACCCCTGCTGAAATCAACCGGCGCGGAGCCCAGCTATCCTTGTATTTTAAAGAACGGGGAAAAGAAATATATCAAAAAATGACGGAATCCGGGATTGTAGTGGATTATCGTGAACCCGGGGTGATCCGCGTAGCGCCCGTTCCGCTCTATAATTCTTTTGAAGAAGTGTTCAGGCTTTATGAGATTCTCAAAAACTTTTGATAATGTAGTTTTTGCTCTTGATCTATTTAAACCTATACGACAAACCAATAGAAGGAAACTGGGTCAATAATTCATAACGCCAGTCGGCGCGAAATGCAAGTCCCTTAACAATATAAACTTCAAGACCTGCCCCCACGATAAATGCGAATCCGTAATTATGCTGAAACCCGCTATCGTTCACAAGTGCATCTTCTGCAGTTTCTTTCAGATAAGCGACAGAAACTCCTGCATAGATGAATGGCTGAACTCTCCCGGTGAGTATATTGTACTGCAAAGTGAGAGGCACGCAGTAAATCTGGTGAGTTTCTATGAAATGATCATACAGCGAAGTATCCGAAATGCTTTCAGTCACTATTCTTGCATAACGAAAACCTATATTGACAAAAAACTTCCTGCTTATTTGCGGATAGCAAATCCTGGCTATTCCTTCGACGGTAATCTGACCCTGTTTACCCAAAGGCAATCCTCCTGCATAAACCAGGAATTCGGTACTTACTTTCGGTTTGGTGTAATAGGAAACAGCTTTTTCATCGGGCGCAGCACATTGATTTAATTGCATAACAAATTGCGAAATATCTTTTTCATTGAATCCCGTCTGATTAGGCTGAAAGAAGTCATATTTGCATTCGTTTGAAAGAAGAGTCAATTGGGCAACATAACTTCCTTCTTCTTTTTCTTCGCCGTTGGCATAATAAACTGCATCATACAGTAAATAAGAATCCGGAGCTACGGTCAACAGGAAAAAAAGACTTCCTTTACTTTCAAAATCAAATAAACTATACCGGCCTTCTACTAACTGCTTGCCAAAACAGGTAGCATGAATGTCCGAATCACCGCTGATGTCCAAAAAAGAAATCTTTTTGTACATATCACCGGATTCATATTTGAAAGATTTAACATCATCTACCGTAAAAACTTTGGCAGGAGATGAAATATCTGTTTTGAATTGGACCTGTGTCAACAGATCTTTACGCATTTCTTCCTGCAGTAATCCCCGGGAGGTATCTCCGCTGTTTTTGACAATATAACCAGGAACAAAAATTTTTTGAGCTATGCCTTTCAGGCCGAAAACCATCAGGACGAGGAATGCTGTTAGTGTTTTTGACATAGCAGTTTGGAGCAATGAGAAAAATACTGTTCAAAACTGAAAATTACGCCAGTATTTAAACAGAAACGAAAAAATCAGGGAGGCGTTGCTTTCAGTCATATTCATATATTAAGACGGTTTCAGGATTTTAGTTTCCCGATTTGCTTAGCCGTCCAGGCTGTGTGAAATACGAACATCCTATTCTCGATTGTGCGGCCACGTTAGGTCGTTGAGATTGGAATGGCAGCGTGTTAACAACCTCTCATCTGAACTTGTATGAAAGACCGATGACAGGATACTGTAGAATCAACTCATATCGCCACTCTGCATTCAGGAAAAAGCGGGGCGTAAAATGCACTTCTAGTCCGGCAGCGGCTACTATCGAACCATGCCAGGCTTCAGAAAAGTCTTGCTCACTCTCCGGACTTTTATACTCTGTCTTTTCCATATAGGCTATAGAAAGCCCGAAATTAAGATAGGGCTGAAGAATTCCTTTTGTGAAATAATACTGAAAGGTAACAGGAAAGCTGATAATGAGATGACGCGTATCCAGTTCATACTTGACATTGGCTCCGCTCACCATCTCACTTGTACTTAACTTATTTGAAAAATGCATCCCGACTCTTAAAAATGCCTTCTTATTGATTTCCGGGTAGTAGAGTCGCAAGGCCAGATCTGCCGCGAGCTGGCTCTGCTCTCCCAAAGGCAAACCACCGGCAAATGCCACAACATCCCAGTTAACTTTCGGATTGTGATAGTAATTGGTTACCTGTTTTTCCGGAAGCATACAACGATTCACATCCTGGAAAAAATGCGCCATATCTTTCTCAGCATAAACTACCCGGTCAGAAGTATATGTTAGGGTGAAGCAGGCAGCCGATAATATTCTGATTTTTTCCTGATAATTCCCTTTGTCTTTTTCGCTTCCGATCGCTGAATACGTTGTATTGTATAGAAAATAAGTACTGTCTCCCTGCCTGATTACAAAATAAGTCGCTTCATTTTCTGTATAAGCATACAAATCATAGTAGCCGCTAACCAGATATCTTGCAAAACAGGTTTTACTAAAAGAAGAATCCCCCAGTGAGGCACTAAAGGAAATCGATTTATATGTATCGCGGCCGTCATATCCAAAAGTCCTGATCAAATCAGGTGTATATACAATAGCCGCAGCATTCGGTGAAGCGCTGAATTTCACCTGGTTCAACAATTCTTTTTTTATTTCTTCCTGTAAAAGTCCATGAATGCTATCCCCATTATTCTTAATAATATACCCAGGAACAAAATTTTTTTGGGAAATGCTTTTGAAGCCAATAGTAACCAGGCAAAGAAATACAGTTAGTGTTTTCATCATGGCAGCTTAGAGTAATAGGGGAACAATAATGTCTAAACCTAAAATAGAAAATTATATTAAGTACACAAACGGAAAAGAAAAAATCAGTGGAGATATTGACTCATTTCCTGTTGGAATCTCATAGCAGCCTTCGCAGCCCCGGCAACAAAATCATCCTGTGAAGCATAAATTATATCCCGGCTGACATTAACCAGCAGGCCGCAATCTGCGATCATCGCTTTCTCTGAAACCCCAGACAGGCTGCCACCCTGTGCTCCCACTCCGGGGACTAAGTAGAAATGTGTAGGTGTCAGCTTTCTTATTGTTTCAAACCAGGGCGGTTGGGTCGCCCCTATCACAAACATCGTATTTTCGGTTGTACCCCACCGTGAAACAGTTTCCAGCACTTTTTCATACACATATCCCTGGTCAGTTCGCAACAGTTCAAAATCATTCGCACCCGCATTTGATGTAAGTCCAAGCACTATGGCCCATTTATTTTCGTATTCAAGAAAAGGCCGGATGCTGTCTTCCCCCATATACGGGGATAAAGTAACTGCATCGAATGGCAGGGTCTCGAAAAAAGCTTTTGCATATTGCCGGGAAGTATTCCCAATATCTGCTCTTTTCGCATCGGCTATTTTAAAATGAGTGGATGGAATGTATTCAACCGTTTTCTCCATCGATATCCAGCCCTTTGAGCCCAAAGCTTCATAAAAGGCAGTATTGATTTTATACCCCACACAATATGCTCTTGTCGCATCAATGATTTGCCTGTTGAATTCAAATACCGGATCGGGAAAAGAAAGCAGGGGTGTTGGTATTTTGGTAAGGTCAGTGTCCAGGCCAATACAGAGGTAAGATTTCTTCTGAAAGATTTGTTTTACAAGCTGCGCTCTGTTCATGCAGGTGAATATGATTTATGGGTTGTAGTTTCCGTTATCATAGTCCTCAATTCTTTTATTCATGACATCAGCGATCTCTTTACTGTCTCCACTCATTCCCGACAAATGATGAATGATGTTATGATAAGATTTCTCATCCCTGTTCTGGCTCAGCTTGAACACATGATCGATAGCAACAACTTCGATTTCGAAGGCGACAATGGCCTGCATCATTTTCCGGACATAGTCTTCATCCATTTTTTGAACAAGGGATGGGGAATGCGGATCATTCTCAAATTTTTCTGTCAGCTTTGTCAGCACATTAAGAAGTCCCTGTTCATCCAAAAAACGCAGGATACCTTTTGCATGAACGGCCTGGTAATTCCATGTGCTTGCTATTTGTTTATTTTCATACCAGCTCGCACTGACATAAGTATGTGGCCCGTAAAAAATGGCTAACACTTTTTGATTATTGTGAAATGCATTGGTATGGTCCTGCTTGCGCATCACATGCGCCTGGATAAATAATTTATTATCCTTTTCTTCAAGCAATGTGGGAACATGCGTGGCCACAGGCTGCCCGTTCTCATCTGCTCCGCATAAAATAATGAATGGGTGCGCATGCATGAATGCAACAACCTCTTTTTGATCAGAAGTTTTGAAATAAGGGACGTTATACATGAATCAAATGTGGGATAACAAAAAATAGGATTTCACATCACCGTTTCGGCTACTTTTTCAGTTGCAATATTTGCGTTGAGCATGGCGACGCTCCTCACTGCCAGTCCTGCGAATTCCTCAAACGCTTTTTTGGAAAATTCATCATCACTCAACATCACCGGGATTCCTGCATCTCCTCCTTCCCGGATATTTTGGACCAGCGGGATTTCTCCGAGGAATGGAATATCATATTCTTCTGCAAGCCGCCTGCCCCCTTCTTTCCCGAAAATATAATATTTGTTAGCCGGCAATTCCTCTGCGACAAAATAACTCATATTCTCCACCAGTCCGATGATTGGCGTTTTGAGCTGGGCCTGTCCGAACATGGCAATCGCCTTTTTTGCATCAGCCAAGGCCACATCCTGTGGAGTGGTTACCACAATAATGCCTGTAACAGGAACAGATTGCATCAGGGTCAGGTGGATATCTCCGGTACCGGGCGGCATATCAATCACAAGATAATCCAAAGCATCCCAGTACACATCAGTAATAAATTGTTTGATAGCGCTGCTTGCCATAGGTCCTCTCCATACCACTGCATTTTTTTCATCGACCAGCAGGCCAATGCTCATCAGTTTAATATTATATTTTTCCAGCGGAACGATCATTCCTTTCTCACCCACATTCATCATCATCGGTCGCTCGCCGCGAACGCCGAACATAATGGGTACACTGGGTCCGTAAATGTCTGCATCCAGCAGCCCCACTGTTGCTCCACCCTTCGCTAAAGCCAGCGCAAAATTTGAAGCCACCGTACTTTTCCCTACTCCGCCTTTTCCGCTCACCACGGCAATGATATTTCTGACTTTTGGCAAAACTGTTTTGGGATCCTGCCGGTTGGAATTGGTATTGGCTGTGAATTTAATGTTGACCATCGCATCCCGATCGACCTGATCATGAATAGCGAGCACGCAGGCTTTTTTGATCATGTCTTTCAACGGACAGGCAGGTGTTGTCAACACTACAGTAAATGAAATATATTTCCCTTCAATCACAATATCCTTCACCATATTTAGTGTCACAATATCTTTTCCCAGGTCAGGTTCCTGTACACTGGTCAATGCCTCCAAAACTTTTTCCTTTGTCATGCGCAATTATTTGTTAAAAACATTATTTTCAGGCAAAATTAATCATTGGTCTTCTTATTTTGCTACGATTTTAAAACGAATAAAGTTTATTTTTGGGGCGAACTTTAGGACCTTTAATCAACATCGTTGTGTCACTCACTTGTACGGCAGTAATTCTATTCAGCTTTTCATCAAACTGATGGCCAATGACTGAAAATACAGGGAGTCACTCACTGACTGACAAAGCGTTTCGGGCCATGAATCAAAAGTTGCTTGATGAAAAAAATTGTACTATACGTTCTGCTGCTAGCGGCACCTTTTGCCGGACATGCACAGTTCGATAAATTGAAAGATTCGGTTGTTCAATTCTATGGTATCGTCATGACGGCCGACAGCCTGCGCGGCATTCCTGCCGTCAGTATTGTTGTAAAAGGACAAAATCGCGGTACTATATCTAACGATCAGGGCGTATTTTCCATTGTGGTTTTAAAAGGGGACAAGATTGAATTTACCAGCGTCGGATATAAACCCAAGCTGTATGAAATACCTCGCGATCTTACAGGCAATCAATGGAGCATTTTACAGTTGATGGTAACAGATACGATGTACCTGCCGGCGACTGTCATTAAACCCCGTCCAACCAGGGAACAATTCGAACGTGATTTTGTAAACACAAGAGTCCCCGATGATGAAATTGAAATTGCCCGACAAAATACTGATGCCGCCAAGCGAAGGCTTCTCGCCAGATCACTGCCTACAGATGCAAAAGAAGCAGCAAATTATTACCTGAACCAAAAAGCAAAAAGCTATTACTACCAGGGGCAGGCTCCTCCGCAAAATATCTTTAACCCGCTTGCCTGGGCAGATTTCATTCAGGCCTGGAAACGGGGAGATTTCAAGAACAATAACTAAGCACGAATTACACGAATCAGTGCTTTATGTATTTTTAATTTCGGGCTGCTCACAGATTGCACGGATTATCACAGATTATATAAATTGAAAAACTGATGCAAATTGCATGAAACTTCTATTCATAATAAATTCGTGCAATACATGTAATTCGTCTAATTCGTGTAATCCGCGCAATTAGTGTAATTAGTGATATATGAATTATGTCCAGACCATTGACTATCTATTTACCCGACTGCCGATGTTCAGCAGGATCGGTGCAGCAGCCTATAAAAAAGATTTGACCAATGCACTTGCCCTTTGCAGTTTTCTCGGTAACCCACAGGCGAAATTCAAATCGGTTCACGTTGGCGGCACTAACGGAAAAGGATCCACGAGTCATATGCTCGCCGCGGTTATGCAAACTGCCGGATATAAAACCGGATTGTACACTTCCCCTCATCTTCGTGATTTCCGCGAGAGAATCAAAGTGAATGGAGAAATGATAGCGGAGGATTTTGTCATCGATTTTGTCGAAAGAATAAATCCGCTGATTGAAATCGTCGAGCCTTCCTTTTTTGAGATAACTGTCGCCATGGCTTTTGAATATTTCAGTCAGCAACAGGTGGATATCGCCATCATTGAAGTTGGTCTCGGGGGCCGGTTGGATAGCACAAACATTATTTCTCCCGAATTATCTGTTATCACCAATATCGGATACGACCATATGAATATGCTCGGCGACACATTGGATAAAATTGCTTACGAAAAAGCCGGGATCATCAAAAAAAATATTCCGGTCGTGGTGGGAGAAACCCATCCCCTGACAAAAAAAGTTTTTCTCGACAAAGCCGCCGCTGAAAATGCCCAAATTCATTTTGCCGATCAGAAAAGATTCGTGGCCGACTGGAAATTCGAAAAACATGAACTGATCGCAGAAGTCACCTTTTCGCATACCGATCAAAAAAATTATTATCATCTCGATCTCACGGGCATCTATCAACTAAAGAATTTGATAACCGTGCTGGAAGTAATCCAACTTCTGCAACAGAAAAAATATGCCATTGCAGAAACGCAGATTCAAACTGCATTGCGAAAAGTAAAAAAACTTACCGGCCTCCACGGGCGGTGGGAAATCATACATGAGCATCCGAATATTATTCTGGATGTCGGACATAATGTAGACGGGATGCAACAGGTCATCAGGCAGATTGAAATCACTGACCATGAAGAATTACACATTGTATTCGGCATGGTAAAAGATAAAGAAACAGAAAAAATATTAGCTCTTCTGCCCAAACACGGTAATTATTATTTCACCAAAGCGCAGATACCAAGAGCATTACCGGAAGAAGAACTCGAAGAAAAAGCAAAAAAAATCGGTTTACGGAGCAGTCATTACGATCATGTACAATCCGCGTTGCAGGCTGCAGTCAATCATGCCGGTAAAAAAGATTTGATCATAGTTTGTGGAAGTGTATTTGTCGTGGGGGAAGTGGATATAAATGAAATCAGTTTCAGGTAAAGATCATCACAAGTCAAAAAAGCCAGTTTTTTCAATAACTAATCTCACCCAGCTTTTCCAGGCCGTAAAAGAGAGCAGTCATGTGCATGCTTTGGATAATGCTGTTTTCCTTTATCATTTTTTTTACTTCCTCAATAGTAAAGAGGTGTACTTCAATTTCTTCGTTGTGATCCAGTTCCTGGTCTTGCGCAGGATATCCGCCCGTAGCCAGGAACATATGCATCCAATTATTATTGGTTGAAGGATTAGACGAAGTCTTGCCCAGGTATTCAAATTTTTTGAAACGATAACCCGTCTCTTCAAGCAACTCCCTTTCTATTGCAGCTTCGAGAGTGGCATCCGTATCGTCCACACATCCTCCGGGTATCTCATAGTTTGTTAATCCAATGGCATGCCTATATTGTCTTTCCATAATGATTTTCCCATCTTCTGTCAATGCAACCGCCGTTACCCAGGCAGGAAATTCATACACATAATAAGGAGTGATGATTTTACCCTCCCTGTTTTGACAGGTATCTTTCCTGATAGTAAACCATGTGTCTTTAAAAAGATATTCTGATGATAATGTTTTCCAGCTCAGGTCCTTCATATAATTTACCCTTTGTGCTTTGTGGTTTTGGCATCCAATATATTATTCTATTATGCAATCGGGGATAAAAAAATTTTTACCACCCGTTCCTTTCACGCAGACGCAGAATATGTGCAACATGATGCCTGCCATGCCAGGCATACATACCGAGCAAGTACCATACGGTATATACTTTATTGTATTCCGGATGCACATAGGTAAGATCCCAATCGCTGTCGGGAAGGCGTTTCAACAATTCATGCCAACGTGTGTGCAATGCATATAATAAAGTAATTGAAATATTCACCGGAAGATGTTTAACATCGTCCAGCAAGGCCCAGGATTTTTCATCATATGCTCTGATTACAGGATGTTCTTCCGTTAATGCAAGTTTGCATCTGCAATAGGCATTGATATGACTATCCGCAATATGATGAACCAATTGCTGCACCGTCCATCCCCCCTCACGATAAGGAGTATGGATCTGGGCTTCATCAAGGTTAAGAATGGCATTCTCTACAGCCTGGGGCAGGAACTTAATATCGTTGAGCCATTGCTCTTTTTGTTTAACAGAAAAAAGAACAGGCTCGTATTTCCCGATAGGATAACGCAGGTCAGTGTCCATAACAATATGATTGTTTAATCAGGTTTGCAAATTAAAAAATCACTATTCATCTCTTAACGCATGACCGGTAAGATTGATAAATACATCTTCCAGGTTGGCTTTTTTCACTTCTTTTGGTCGTTCGAAACCGGTAGCTACGAGATTATCAATTAATCTATCCGGCGTATCCATGGCGATGATCTTTCCCGAGTCAATGATCGCGACACGATCGCATAACACTTCAGCTTCATCCATATAATGTGTGGTAATGATCACTGTAGTCCCGCGGGAGCGGATGGTTGTCACAAGATCCCACAAGTTTCTTCTTGCCTGTGGATCGAGACCGGTAGTAGGCTCGTCAAGAAAAATAATCTTAGGATGATTGATCAGTGTGGTCGCAATGGAAAAACGCTGTTTCTGTCCCCCGCTGAGCTCCTTGTATTTTGATTTTGCTTTATCCCTGAGATTCACCATGTCGAGCAACTGCAATGGTTTTACAGTTTCATTGTATAGTCCTCCGAATAACTCGATTAATTCAGTAAGATTCAGGTTAGGATAATATCCGGAAGTTTGCAATTGTACGCCGATGATTTTCTTTATCCCATCCGGCTTTTTATCCAGGTCAAGTCCGTCTACAGTAACAGACCCGCTTGTTTTTTGGCGTAATGTTTCAATGATTTCGAGTGTAGTTGATTTGCCGGCGCCATTGGGTCCGAGCAGTCCGAATATTTCTCCTTCATACACTTCAAAGCTGATTCCTTTAACAGCCTGAAACTGGCCGTAGTTTTTGGTCAGGTTTTTAACTGAGATAATTCCCTGTTGATTGTTCATCCGGCAATTTACATCATTAAGTTTTAATTAAAGTCGGTAGCATTAAGAGCGCGGGGTCTTCACATTTAATCCCCGCTCATGTAAGAGCTTCCAGTGAAAGACCCTGCGATGACGGTCATAGTGAAATCTTCCGCAAATTGATCTCACAATAAAAGCAAGCTTCGCGGAGACCCCACGTTATGACTCATTTACACACCGTGGGTCTTCGCGCCTCATTGCATATTACTTAAGAAACTGCTGCGAAAGATCCTGCGTTAACAGTCATAGTGGGGTCTTCCGCATCCTGATCTCGCAACAAAAGCAAGCTGCGCGGAGACCCCAGGTTCATGTTTATTGTAAATCGTTATAATGAGTGGTTTTGAAATGGATTACTTTATCCAATTCGTAAAAAGATGCACTGCTATGTTCATATTGAACATAATCTTCGGCCAGATTCCATTTGCCAGATACCGGGTTGTAGTGAATATAATCCAGTTTTTGATGCAGGAAAGATTCTGAAAAAATCGGTTTGGCATCGAAGCTATTTTCAAATACTCTGTGCCTTTGTTTTTTGCTGAGTTCTCTTTCAGTCAATCCGGCGGATAAATATTCAAGCAAATCAATTCGACCCGTTGCTTTTTGCCTTTGAATAATCTGATAAGCCATAAACCTTTTTGCATTGCTGACAATTTTATTCAGATCAAACTTTTCCTGAATAAAATATAATATGCCATGAAAATGATTAGCCATAATTACATAAGCAACTACCCGGGCGATTTTTTTATTCTGCAGGTAGTCGAACCAGCGATAGACAGAATCATAGCTATCAGTCAATTCAAATAAAGGAATCCAGGGATAGCATGTGCATGTCAGATAGTACATAGGATAGACATTGCTGTGCTTATACTGTATAGCCATACTGCACATTAATGAAAATTCAATTAGAATCCCGGCTGAAAACACGTACTAAATGTAAGTAAAAGGGCGCGGGGTCTTCGCGTTCACTCGCTGGTTATTTTAGAAACTGCAGCGAAAGACCCCGCGTTGACAAAACTCGCATGTCCCGTTGGGGTCTTCCGCAGCCTGGTTTCTGAAATAAAACCTGATACGCGGAGACCCCACATGTATTTTTTCATCAGGGACCATTTAGCACGCACGGGGTCTCTACTTTCACCCATGATTATTTGAGTAGCTGCTGCGAAAGAACCCGCGTTGACAAAACTCGAGCGTCCCGTTGGGGTCTTCCGCAGCCTGGTTTCTGAAATAAAACCTGATACGCGGAGACCCCCACGTACACAGATGGAACTAAGTCCTGAAATCAAGAAATCCATAACCGGAAAAGCATTATCAGGAAAATTATATGCTGCAAGAGTTCTTCAAATTGGGTTAATATTTCCAAGCTTGCAGCTATTGGATACGAATAACAGGAATGTAGTTATTCCTGGAAAGAATTCATCCAAATATATTAGTTGATTTTTGGTTCAGCCACTGCTCACCTTGTTTGAAGCAAATTCCAAAGTATAAGGAAATATATCAACAATACAGGCAGAAGGGATTTGAAATCATTGCCATCTCTACAGACTTCAAAAAAAATATTCCGGAATGGAAAAAAGTGATTCACGAGAAGAATATGAACTGGATACAATATCTTGATCAAGGTGGGAAATTATCTGCAAATTTGTCAATTGATCAGTTCCCAACGAATTTTCTTCTTGATAATTCCTGGAAGATAATTTCAAAAGACATCGAACCTGATCAATTGGATTTATTTCTAAAGGGAAAATTGCAATAAGAATGTCGAGGTTGCAGTAGGAGCTTCTCATCAGATGCTTCATTTTCACAAAACAGCTGCGAAAGAACCCGGCATTTAAAAAAGGTTAACATAGATTGAGTCGACCTCCTAAGAAAAAAGGTGGTCCACCAAGTGGTCGACTCACATCAATTCTTACTCTTTACTCTCAATCCAAGTCGACCACTTCAATGGGAGTCGTCGACCTAGTGGTCGACTCACATCAATTACTCTTCCTGTTATCAATTTAAGTCGACC
>DATJWE010000114.1:0-5406 GCA_035501475.1 Puia sp.
AACGGATCTCCGTTTTGTTTGATCTGTCATATTTCTCAATTTATTGTAAAAAAATATTTATAAAACCCTTTTTCGAATGACCAGAATCACAACTAAAATTAATTTTAATCATAGACCAATGCTCCGGTTCTGGCTAATTTAACTGGTTGTTAATATTCAGGAAATGATAAAAAAGCTCCTGCTTTATTGCGGCGTACTCTCTTCGCTGCTCTATGTCTTTATGAATATCATTTGTGCACTTCGATTTGATGGTTACAGTTCTTTTTCTCAAACTGTTAGTGAACTTTCGGCTATCGGAGCTCCAACCAGGCAGCTTTGGGTTGAGATGTGTCTGGTGTTTAACACATTGATGATTGCATTCGGCCTGGGTGTCAGGATATCCGGGAGTAGAAAGACCAACCTGCGTATTGCAGGTAAGTTGCTGATGATCGTGGGGCTGATAGGATTTGCCTGGCCTCCGATGCATCAGCGGGCAGTACTGGCATCCAAGGGACCCGGATTGACCGATACTTTACATATTGCCTTTACGGTGGTAACTTCTGTTTTCATGCTGCTGGCTATGGGATTCGGTGCTGCTGCATTAGGTATGCGATTCAGAATATATTCCATTCTCACAATCTTTGTTCTTCTCGTATTTGGCGCTCTGACAGGGCTGGACGCTCAGCGGGTTCAGGCTAATCTTCCAACTCCATGGACAGGAGTGTGGGAGCGCATTAATATCGCCGCATTCCTGTTGTGGATTGTCGTCCTGGCGATAACTCTTCTGAGCAAGGAGAGATATGAAACCGATAAATTGATCATGGGCAAAGCAGAAAAAGCATTGTAGATTTTAGTGAATTCATAATGCTATATTCCTAACGGCAATACCTACTTCCACACCGGCACTTTTACATAGCTGTCGGAAAACCATTTTATTTCCAGTGGTTCTTTTGCATCTGCAATGGTTTCATCGCTCACATCCTTACCGGTTCCGTAGTTAATCTGCCAATCACTGCCTTTGTTGATTCCAAGTACAATAATTAAGCGGCTGCCTTTAGACAGCTTTTTGCTTGTCATATAGGAATAATTGACAGGAATCATTTCTTTTTTTCCTTGTTCCAGCAATTGTCTGTTACCGGGATCCTTCGCATAGCTTGCTCTTTGCAAAGATGATCCCATATGGAAATATTTTCCTCCCGGCATCAATTCGTACATGTCGATGGTCAGGTCCATGTCTTTCTTGTTAATGACAGCTTTCAGCGAGGCGATAAAGGATCCGTTTACAATCAGAGGCTGATCCATGGGCCGGGAAATAAAACTGATTGCATTTTTTGTATCTATTATGCTATCAATAATTTTTGTGCCGTCATCATTCGACGTAGTATCAGTCCGCTCAGCAAAATCAATTTCCTGGTTTATATATTCATTTTCCTGAGGAGCATCATTTAGTTTATAATGCTGGCTGATTCTTGTGTTGCCGAGATAAAAAGTCAATGTATCATTGCTCATTGCAGACAATGACGGTGCGTGCCTCCATTCATTGGCACCCATGACTTCATAATTGACTTTATCCTGGAGGAGGGCAGGTTTCGCACTGTCTTTCAATATATAGTTGAACCATTGTATGCCGAGATCAATAAAGTTAAATGCAGTAGCCACAGAATCTACTTTATAACCCTGAATTTCAGAGCTGGGGAAGCTTTGGGCTCCACCATGATCATAGGGACCGATGACCAGGTAATTATTTGCGTTTGGATTATGAAGGTAGTGTTGCCGGTAATAATACATTGCACCGTTCCCATCATCGTCATAGTAACCAGTTGTTGTCAGCACAGGTATATTTATTTTTGAAAAGTCTTCCCCATTGGCTCTCATATTTTGCCAATAGCTGTCAAATGATGGATGTTGCAGCCAGCGCTGGAAAATCGCATTGGGCCTGCCTTCGATTGTATCGAGCGACCGAAAAGGAGCCCCGCGTTTGTACCAGGAGATAAATGCAGAATCCCAATGCGACTGATTATTGAAATCCGCTTCGTCAGTTTGTTTGCTATTGGTCACGTTATGTATCCATCGCAGCATATAGCTCATGAAAACGTTACCTGCCATGGGATAATCCACTCCGGTACCTACTGCCACCTCCGGCATAATGGTTTTAAGTGCCGGATGAACTGTTTTCACTGCGGCCCATTGAGAAAAGCCCAGATAACTTCCGCCCGTCATGCCTACCTTTTTATTGCTCCAGGGCTGCCTGCTGATCCAGTCGATGATATCGTAGGCATCGTCGGCATCATGTTCAAACGGGTCGATTGACTGAGGGCTTCCGCCTTTGCCTCTTGTATTTGCAATCACACAGGCATAGCCTTTTGAAGCGTACATTTTGACTCTTGAGACGTCAGCTGCGGAATCGATATAGATATTGAAAATAAAAATTGTTGGCAGTTTAACATTTACATTTCTCATTCTCCCCGCCCGAGCCTGCACCAGACTCCCATCTCGGGTTTTGATAAGCAGGTTGTCAATGATATATTTTTTGTTGTCCTCAGCAACAATGATTGGCTTCATCAATGGTACAATATTGCTGTAAACAATATAGGAATTATAGGCACGGATCAATTGTCCCGCATCTTTCAGACTTATTGTGTCTTTTTGTTGTTGATTAGCTATAAGGTTGTCAAGATTTTTTTTCAAAGGAGCTACATCCGGTATCGCGTAAATTGAAACATAATTTTTCGCATCATCGTCAAGGTTGGCATACGCGGGGATAAATATTTTTTTGAATATTTCTTCAAACGTATTATCTGTTTTTTGCTGCGCGAGCCTGGTTCTTGCGTAGGATTCATATTGGAACCCTATTCCCCTGATGCCTGAGGGTTTTGATGGGGAGATAGAATTTCTAACCGAATCAATATACGTAATTGCATGATCGTATTGTTTTGCAACGATCATATAACGATACAAATTATCATAATAATCCGTTTTGTCAGAGTTTTTGTACACCGCTATTACCTGTTCTGCCAGCGCTGGAATTGCTTTTGCAAGAGCGAGACTATCCTTATAATTTTCTTTTGGAAAAAAGAATTGTTGTGCGGGGAGTTGCTGCGCAGAAAGAATCGCAACAAAGAGCAGCGTTCTTTTCATAATGACAGGTATTGTTGGTTGATAAGGAAGTTTCGGGGCAACTATAAAAATAACTTATTTTCTTATTATGAAGATTTCGGAGGCGGATTATAGCCATGGATTTAAACCCAGGGCTATAATCTATTTAATTTTCAATTCTTAGTCAGATCTTTTTCAAAACAATTTATTGGAGAGGCGGGGGATAAAAAATCTTCAAACCATTTTTATAATTTCAAATTATCGTTTTCATCGAGTTCCCAAAAAGGGTTAAACGCAACTTCTATTACGTATCCATCCAGGTCCTTGAAATAACCACTATATCCACCCCAAAACACTTTCTGTGCGGCCTTGATGATTGTTCCACCAAGTTTGTTCACCTCTTTCATCACCTCATCGACCTCCTGTTCAGATTTTGCATTGTAGGAAAGCGTGAGGCCGGAAAATTCCGAAGGACTATATGGAAGCATGGCGTCGGCTGCGAGTTCCTTCATGGGATATAAAGCCAGGGTGATCCCGCCCAATGGAAATAAGGCAAGATCTCCAACACTCTTGTCTGATTTCTTCCATCCCAACCCTTTTTCATAGAAATTCAATGATCGTTCGAGATCATCGACGCCGAAAGTGATTAAATTCAGTTTTTGTCTCATTACTTATGTTTGTTTTGGGTCAATGTCTTCATTAACAATATTATTTATCAAGAAATTCGTTGATTAAGTCTGCACAATAAGTCTGTGTCCGTGGTTCATTGCCCAGTGATTCGAGGGACCCGAGATATTGCCCATGCCCACCCGGGAGAATAACCAATTCCGAATTTGAAATCAGGCGATGCATAAGAACCGCATGTTCAACACTGCCGACATCAAGGTTACCGTTCATTATCAGTGTCGGTACTTTGATGGATTTGATTTGCTCATCCTTCCAGTCATTAAATACTTTCATTCTCTGCACATCTTTGTCGAACATATTTTGTAATGCTGCCTGATTATTGTTTACAGCCAGGAATCCATCCCGCAAAATTTTGGGCATGACACCGAGATCAATATTTTCAAATCCTTCCCAGAACTGTGGAACAACTGCGTTACGTTTATAAAAAGTAGAAGCCAGGATTATTTTGTTCACCATCTCAGGATGTCGCAAGACGATTTCAATGGCAGAATGTCCGCCGTTGCTGAATCCAAGGAAATCGGCTTTACCGATCCCAAGGTTTTTCAAAAGTTGTGCTACATCGTCGGCATCCTGAATAAATGTAAGGAATTCATTTCTGTCGCCCGTCCGCCCATGCGCCTGGAGTTCGACTGCGATGAGCTGTCTTTTTTGAGAGAGAAGTGGAATAATATTGCTGAAAGAGGTTTGTATGGTGGATCCGCCTCCGTGTATCAAAACAAGCGGCTTGCCTTGTCCATATATTTCATAATACATCTTTATCCCGTTCACATTTGAATAGCCATTTTTGAAATGGAGATCAGTGGCCATCTTACAATTTTTATATGTTGCTTATGATATGAGGATCCATGACTCCAAAGTACGCCCGAGTCGGGATATTAAAAATATGCAAAATATTATTTGTCAGCAGAGAATTGCTGCAGAGATATCCTTGCATACTATATTTTTTTTACCATCCATACAACATAGGTTAGAAAATGCTGCGCCGGTTTCAATTTATTTAATGTGCCAATCAGGCTAATGTGAAAATGGCTTAGGAATGCTTTTCTAAATAAGATCTCACAATGGAGAGTTCAGGCCTGCTTGATTTAGAATCAGCGATCAAACATAATTGTTTATAATAAAAAACAGTTTTGTCATTTTGGTTTAATTTCCCTGATGCAATACCAGCCCCAAACAAGCTATTAAATCGGTTGTGGCTTTTTTGTAATACTGCTTCGTAAGCCCTCAAGGCGTTTTCATTTTGATTCATTTGAAGTAACATGTCAGCATATAGTTCTCTTGCAGGCAGAACTTCACCAGGTGAAACAGGATGTTTTGAGGTGCTATCTTCCATATCCGCTGCTGTTTTCATTATGTTCAGGGCTTCTGTTTTCTTTGATGTAAAGAATTTGATCCATGCTTCGCCGGCTTTTATTTGAATTGCTACCTGGTAGGATTGATAAAGTTGTTTCTGATTTTGTAATATATCATGAAGCTGGTTGAGTTTTTTTAGTTCCGATTGTGCAGACCCGATTTTACCCAGATGTATATTCCCTAACAGACGTGCAAAATGAATGATTGCTTCCTGCCAGGGGAACTTATTCCATGGAAAACTTTCAGGATGCAATGTTAATGTCGATGCTTCGTCCCATTTTTTATTTTCCA
>DATJWE010000115.1:0-31434 GCA_035501475.1 Puia sp.
TTGGCGCTCATTACGACCATCTGGGATATGGAGAAGATGGTAATTCTCTTTACAGGGGAACCGACAAGCAAATACATAATGGCGCAGATGACAATGCAAGTGGAACCGCAGCCGTCATCGAACTGGCCAGGTTATTAAAGCAATCCAAATCAAAAAAAAATAATTATCTCTTCATTGCTTTTTCAGGCGAAGAACTCGGTTTATTCGGGTCCAAATATTTTACCGAGCACCCGACTATAAATCTGGGCAACGTGAATTGCATGATTAATATGGATATGATAGGAAGGCTGAATGACAGTTCGCATGCTTTGACCATCGGCGGCTATGGAACTTCACCTGAATGGTCCCAGCTGGTAAATGAAAACGATGAAAAAAAATATTTCAATATCAAATATGATTCAAGCGGGACCGGGCCAAGTGACTATACTTCTTTTTACAGAAAAGATATCCCGGTTTTGTTTTTTTTCACAGGACTGCACAGCGATTACCATCGGCCGACGGATGATTATGACAAGATCAATTATAAAGGAGAATTAGAAGTCGTAAAATTTATCCAGGATCTGGTAGAAGATCTGAATGGTAAAGGGAAACTGGCGTTTACAAAAACCAGGGAAACCCAGACAGGAACTTCAGCCCGCTTCAATGTTACCCTTGGTATCATGCCTGATTATACTTACAACGGAACTGGCGTTAGGATTGACGGGGTCAGCGATGGAAGACCCGCTCAGAAAGCAGGATTAAAACCAGGTGATATTATCGTAAAACTGGGCGACTACAATATTTCTTCCCTTGAAACTTATATGCAGGCGCTATCCAAATTCAAAAAAGGAGATAAGACCGTTGTCGGCTACAAAAGAGGAAATGATAATGCAGAAGCTGAAGTACAATTTAATCCGTAATTTTATTGTGATCCGATCTTCCATTTCGCCGACCCCGTTTTATTCGGGGTTTCAGAATAAATTAATATGAAACTCAGGCTCGATAATGACGGACTCGCCAGTGATTTTTTTGATAGTTCCCGCCTGCTCGGGATTGTTGCTCCCCTTAAAGGATACCAGTTTTGCTGGCAATTGAATAACCAGCTTCGCTTTGATTTCAGAATCAATAACCAGATCGAAATACAGCTGGCAAAGAAACAACGTAAATATTTTTTTTGCGTGTATGAATGCCCTCAATCACATAGTGCACTGGTGCATTACCTCTACAGTAATCACTTTGATGGTGAATACCTGCTGCCGGAATTAAAACATCTTGATTTTTTATGGCTGTTAAAAGGAGATACGGTGACGGATGACATGATGTCCATTCTGATGAATGGAATAAAAAAAATCAACAATGTTCAACTGGTGATGGAGCTCACCAATGAAAAAATTAAAAACAAGGAACACCTGATATTTTAGTTTTTGCAGAAGGATTATCTCCTGCCTGTTGCAATGACAATAAATAAATACAACACGTCATCAAAATTATTTTATATGTGGAAAGAAGATAAGAACAGGTTGTATAAAAGATTTGAATTCAAAAACTTTTCAGAAGCATTTGCATTCATGACGAGAGTGGCTATTGAGGCTGAAAAAATGGATCATCATCCTTTATGGACCAATGTCTGGAATCGAGTCGAGATATGGCTTTCGACACATGATGCAGGCGATGTGGTGACCGATAAGGATCACAAGCTGGCTGCAAAAATTGATGCGCTGATTTAATGGCACGAAAAATATATGGCTTCCCCGGAAAGTTCAGTTAGAAGACTCTCATAAAAATGTTAAACCATTAAAAAAAACACCCACACAGCACGATTATTGGGTAACTTAACAGCATCAGTGATTCTATGATACGACAGATTGTATATTGTTGCACAGGAATTTTGTTATTGGCAGCTTGTTCAGGAAATGAGAAGAATAAGCAGGAAGAAAAAAAACCGATTCTGGTTGACAGCACAGCTTCCGTTACAGGTATAGATTCTGCACTGAGTGAGGAGGAAGTATTCTTATCGAACCAGATGGATTTCAGTAATTACCTGAAATCACAGAAACCGGATTTTGACTGGAAAAATTTTCAATTGAGCGAAAACTGGCATCAGGATTTACTGGTTGAAGATTCTGCCTACCATCCCGACAAGAAATTTTATGAAGCGTATGGAAGATTTTTAAAATATTCTCCTGACGGTTCTTTTTTCATTGACCTCGACAGTTATAATATCGATATCACAAAAAATAAGGATGGAGCCTGGGTCGGTCAGGAATTGGGGCCGGATACTGAAGTCAGTCTTGTTGATACGAAGAACAATAAAAAAATGAGACTGATATTTTTAGGACCCGGAGGCTCTATCGAAGATGCACGTTGGGTGGATAACAATACGATTTTGTTATTTGGAGTTTACACAGATGAGCCGAACCTGCGGGTTCCGGCAATATGGAAGATTAGTCTGCCTGACAAAGAAGTTTACCTGTACAAAAACGATGATCCTTCGCTGATCAGTAAATTGAATGGTTATACCTGGAAGGTCAGGTTGAAAGGAATTAGTATGAGATAAGCACACTATCCGTTCATGCTGGCCAGGAATTCCTCATTGCTCTTGGTACCCCTCATTCGTTTCAACAATTCATTCATTGCTTCTTCCGTATTCATATCGTTGAGGTATACACGAAGAGCGTTCATTCTTTGTAAGATATCCCTTTCAAGCAGCAGGTCGTCGCGGCGGGTGGAAGAAGCAATCAGGTCGATAGCCGGGAAAATACGCCTGTTCGACAAGCGACGGTCCAGCTGAAGCTCCATGTTTCCAGTTCCCTTGAACTCCTCAAAAATCACTTCGTCCATTTTGGAGCCGGTGTCAATCAAAGCAGTAGCCAGAATCGTTAATGATCCTCCATTCTCAATTTTTCTGGCAGCGCCAAAAAACTGCTTGGGTTTTTGCATGGCGTTTGCTTCCACACCACCGCTTAATACTTTTCCTGATGCGGGAGCAACAGTATTATGAGCTCTTGCCAAACGGGTAATGGAGTCCAAAAGAATGACGACATCATGTCCGCATTCTACGAGGCGTTTTGCTTTTTGCAGGGCAATCGTCGAAACCTTAACATGTTTTTCTGCCGGTTCATCGAAAGTTGAAGCAATCACTTCGGCCTTCACACTACGTTCCATATCTGTTACTTCTTCGGGACGCTCATCAACCAATACAATCATCAGGTAACATTCCGGATGATTAGCCGCAATGGCATTGGCAACTGCCTTCAGCAACATCGTTTTTCCTGTTTTGGGTTGAGCAACGATCAGTCCGCGCTGGCCCTTACCGATGGGTGTAAACAGATCCATGATACGCGTGGAAAAATCATTCGGATTCACGAAAAGGTTCATCTTTTCAAAAGGGAAGAGCGGAGTGAGGTAGTCAAAAGGAACCCTGTCGCGAACTTCTTCGGGTCCTTTATTGTTGATGGTTTCAACTTTTAATAAAGCAAAATATTTTTCACCTTCTTTGGGTGGACGAACAGCTCCGAAAACAGTATCTCCGGTTTTCAGGCCAAATAATTTGATTTGTGAAGGAGAAACATAGACATCATCGGGTGAAGATAAATAGTTGTAATCGCTGCTTCGTAAAAATCCATAGCCGTCAGGCATCATTTCCAATACACCTTCGGCCTGAATTACGCCATCGAATTCAATATTAAATGCTTCACTTCTCCGTTGAGGATAAACTTTATTTTGTTGCTGATCGCCAGTCTGCCTGTTCGATTCAGGAGCCGCTTCCGCTTCCTCAGTGAGCAATTCACTGATTTCTTCATCCTGGCTATCTGCCACGTCTGAACCATCTTCTTCTGTTGAAACAACGAGGTCTTCAGATACAGTTGGCTGATTTATCTGGTGATCTTCTTTTTTCTTTTGCTTTTTGATGATTGGTTTTTCCTCTTTTTTCTTATTGTCTTTTTTAAATTCAGGTTTTTTCATCTTATTATCGCCACTTTCAACAAATGCTTCTTCATTGGAATTTGCAGTGGAGGTTTTGACGATTCGTTTGCGTTTGGGCCTGTCCTGCGAACCTTCCGTTTTTTCACTGGAAATGACAGCCTGCTTATCCAATATTTTGTAAACCAATTCCTGTTTGTCGAGTTTTTTTGCACTGGGGATTTTTAACTGCTCAGCAATATCTAGCAGTTCGGGAACGAGCATGTCGTTTAATTGAAGTATGTCGTACATAAGAAAACTTGAGAGTTAAGAACAAATAAAACAGATGGCCTGTTTTTGTTGAAAAGAGTTTTGAAAATGAATTACGATTATGATGAATGGAATGGCTAAAACTGATGGTCTGTGAGCAATGGATAAGAACTAATCAGCTTAATTCCAATGCAATGTTAATATAAAAACGCAAAAAGCAAAAAAATATTTTGACAAATGGATGTTTCGAATGTCTTACTGGGCCCGTCTGGACTTATTCCTGCACGATTCCCGGCTTACGGAGGTTGATGATTTGTGACTCGCCCAATCCGTTATTAAACCTGTTAACAAGGTCTCTTATCGTTGTTTTTCCGAAGTACGGAATTCTTTACCGCATGCTTTATCTTTGCGCACAAATTTTAATGGATCTTTTAATCGAACCTGATGTTCAACAAAAGAATAAAAATAAAAGAGCTTTTGGAGGCCGACCCAAAAGGACAGGAAATAGTGGTCATGGGTTGGGTCCGCACTTTTAGAAATAACCAGTTTATTGCGCTGAATGATGGATCTACAAATAATAACCTGCAGATTGTGGTTGAACTGGGCCTGGTCAATGAGGAATTGCTTAAGAGAATTACTACAGGGGCTTCTTTAAATGTGACCGGTGAACTATTACCTTCTTTGGGAAAAGGGCAAAAATCCGAACTGAAAGCAAAAACGATTGAAATACTGGGCGACAGCGATGCGGAGAAATTTCCGCTTCAACCCAAAAAACATAGTTTGGAATTTCTCAGGGAAATAGCCCATCTGCGCTTTCGTACGAACACTTTCGGCGCCGTGTTCCGGGTGCGTCATGCACTTGCCTTTGCGATTCATCAGTTTTTTAATGACAAAGGATTTATTTATTTACAAACGCCGATCATTACTGCATCTGATGCTGAGGGAGCTGGTGAGATGTTTAAAGTGACCACATTACCTTTCGACAATACGCCACGCAATGAAGACGGTTCTGTTGATTTCAAAAGGGATTTTTTCGGGCGCGCAACGAACCTGACGGTAAGTGGTCAGCTCGAAGGAGAATTGGCGGCGATGGCATTTAGTGATATTTATACTTTCGGTCCAACCTTCCGTGCAGAAAATTCAAATACGGCAAGACATCTGGCCGAGTTCTGGATGATAGAACCCGAAATGGCTTTTTATGATCTGGAAGATAATATGAATCTCGCTGAAGAATTCATCAAATATATTATCCGCTACGCAATGGAACATAATCGCGATGACCTCGAATTCCTGGCGCAGCGTTTTGCTGACGAAGAAAAACAAAAGCCGCAGAATGAGCGCAGCGAAATGGGGTTGATCGAAAAACTGGAATTTGTCCTGAACAGCGATTTTCAAAGGATCACCTATACCGAAGCCATCGATATTCTGATTGATTCTCCTGCTTATAAAAAGAAAAAATTCAAATACGATGTGCAATGGGGAATTGATATGCAAAGTGAGCATGAACGCTATCTTGTAGAAAAACATTTCAAAAAACCGGTGATCGTCATCAATTATCCAAAATCAATCAAGGCCTTTTACATGCGGCAGAATGAGGACGGAAAAACCGTCGCTGCCATGGACATTCTTGCTCCCGGTATTGGCGAGATTGTAGGAGGTTCACAAAGAGAAGAGAGACTGGATAAGCTGGAACAAAGAATGAACGAAATGAATATCCCTGTAAAAGAAATGTGGTGGTACCTGGATACTCGCCGGTTTGGAACGGTGCCCCACGCCGGCTTCGGACTCGGTTTTGAAAGAATGGTTCAGTTTGTAACGGGCATGACAAATATCCGCGACGTAATTGCTTTCCCCAGAACTCCGGGCAATGCAGAATTCTGATTTTTTCTTCTTTAGTATTTTTTGGAGCAACACAGAAAAAATCATTGTCTAAAAACGCAATCTTAATTTTTTATATAAGAATGAATTCTCATCCGAATGTTATCGCGAATACTGAGATAAAACAGATTGATATCACCCACATGATAATTTTTGGATCGATAAAAAATGCTTCCCGGAAAATGAGGTTTGTGAATCCATAAAACATCGTCATGTATCTGGGCATCGGCAAGCTGATTGTACAGTGTATTGAATTTTTTGAGTATGGCGCCATGATGAATTGATTTCGGCGCATATACATTGGTGGAAGTCCAGGTCAGTGGATTGGTAACATAAGAGTCTCCGTTTTCTTCCTTGATAAATTCAGGCTCATAGCCTGTTTTGAAAGTCCTCCAGCCAACTAAACATCCTGTTGCTGCAGAATCCCTGCAGGCGTTCAGTTCCGAAAAAGAATTTTTAGGAACCCTCATGCCGATAATATAAGCTGCGACCAACTTTGATTTCAATGGCTTACCGTCAAAAAATTCTTTGAGTAATCTTATGGCATGGGTGCTTCCCTGGCTGTGAGAGGCGATGATGATTGCATGGCCCTGGTTATAATGCACGAGATAATATTCGAATGCTTTTTTGATATCTTCATAAGCAATATCAAAAGCTCTTACTGCTTGTTGAGTGTCTTTTGTATAATAGGCGCGGATATTGGCCTGCCTGTACCTTGGTGCAAATACACGGCATTCATTGAATACGCTTCCCTGATACAAAATGGGCATGTAATCAGTTTTTGCGTTGATAAGAGGATCATTGATATCAGCATTCCATGCAGTATCTTTTGATGATCCGAATGTAGTAGGATGAAGAAAAAAAACATCTACATCAGAAAATTTGATCATTCCCGGTAAAAGAGGAGCGGGAACACTGTCAGACGGATCCCATTTATCCGGATGTGCAGCCCAGTATTCCAGTTTGCTATAATCCGGAGTATTGCCTGGCGGATCAACCTGATAATTGGAAATATATTTTTTGTACGCAGGCGAGCAGGAAAAAAATAAAACACCAAATAGCAAATGTAACATCAAGCGGTTTTTTCTTGCCAAAATCTGTAATTTTACTTATAAATCTACTTAGAAATTCAGAACCAATATCGGGCCAAATCAAATCAAAATTAACTTTAACGACATGTCCATTCCGGTAGTTGACCTTTCAGATTTTTTATCCGGTGATCCGAAAACAAAGACGGCTTTTGTGCAGTCGCTGGGCAAAGCGTATGAGGATGTTGGTTTTGTCGCTGTAAAAAATCATGGAATCCCGGACGGATTGATATCGGATCTTTATAAATATGTTCAACAATTTTTTTCTTTGCCTCTTTCAGAAAAAAAGAAATACGAAAAGCCAGAGCTATCCGGCCAGAGGGGTTATACTTCTTTCGGTAAGGAACATGCGAAGGGAAGCGATGCGCCTGATCTGAAAGAGTTTTTTCAATTCGGACAAACAGTTGAAGATGGGGATCCTGTTAAAGCCGAATATCCTCCAAATGTTGTCGTAGCAGAAGTACCTGCTTTTACGCCAACTTTCTTCAAAGCGTATCATGCATTTGAAAAATCTGGAAAAGCCCTGTTGCAGGCTATTGCTATTTATCTGGAACTGGATGAACATTATTTCGATCAATATATTCACAATGGCAATTCAATTTTAAGAGCCATTCATTATCCCCCGATCACACAAGAACCTAAATCAGCGATACGCGCAGAGCAGCATGAGGATATTAATCTGATCACTTTGCTCGTTGGTGCATCTGCCGACGGTTTGCAGATTCTCACCAAAAAAAATGAATGGGTAAATGTTACTTCCCTGCCTGAGCAAATTGTCGTGAATGTGGGAGATATGTTGCAAAGACTTACCAATAACAAATTAAAGTCCACAACGCACCGGGTAGTAAATCCTTCGCGAGATAAATGGCATACTTCAAGATTTTCTATCCCCTTCTTCCTTCACCCCAAAAGCCAAATGAGCCTGGCTTGTCTGCAAAGCTGCATTGATAAGAACCACCCCAAGGCCTATCCGGATGCTACTGCAGGGGAATACCTGGACGAGAGACTTAAGGAAATTGGGTTAAAAAAATAAAAGGCAGGCTTTGAGAGATCCGGATTGAAACCATTCAGCCGTAATTTTTGCCGTTTATAAAAAGCCTCGGTTTTCCCCTAGTTTGCCAGAACTGGCCGAAAGCCCTATCCAGACTGCATTTCAGATCAAACTCATTAGCAGTTTATAAAAATTACCATTTAAAAAATGGTACTTTGTGTTGCATAGTACTAAAATAATCCCTATATTTGTTTTGAAATAGGACAGACCCCTGGTTGGCCTTAGTCGAACACAGCTTCGCCAACATCGGTAGTTCTTAAAAATTGGAAAACTATGAATATTGAAAATACCCAAAGTCAGATGCGGAAAGGCATTCTGGAATTCTGCATACTGTCTATAATCCGTCGTGGGGAAGCTTATCCAAGTGATATTGTAGATGAAATGAAATCGGCTAACCTGAATATCCTGGAAGGAACGCTCTATCCCCTGCTCACGCGATTAAAGAATTCTGACATGCTAACCTACCGTTGGGTAGAAAGTAATTCAGGTCCTCCGAGGAAATATTTTTCACTCACAGAAAAAGGATTGACTTTTTATAAAGAACTGGAATCTACCTGGAATGAATTGGCTAATGCGGTGCACACACTGGCCAATAAAACCGATAGTATGCCTGATACCACGAATCAAAACCCTAGTTTCTAACATTCAATCTTCAACCTTCAAATACGCATACAATGAAAAAAATCATTAACATAAATTTTCACGGCAGGGTGATTCCTATTGAAGAAACTGCTTATGACATACTGAAACAGTATGTGGACAGTCTTCGAAAACATTTTGCCAATGAAGAAGGGCGTGATGAAATCATTAATGATATTGAAAATCGTTTTGCCGAACTTTTTTCTGAGCGCATTCAAAAAGGGTCTACCTGTATTACTGATGATGACGTGAACGCTATCATTGTAAGTATGGGTCGCCCGGAAGATTTCGAGCAGGAAGACGTCACGACGAACAATCATAGCAGTAGTAGCCATGCAGGTAGCAGCACCGGCGGCAGCCAAAGCGCATCCCAACAGGCATATGTAGCCGAAGAACCTCACCGGCTTTATCGTTCTGAAAATGATAAAATCCTCGGTGGCGTTTGCGGAGGCCTGGCTGCATACCTCAGAATAGATCCTGCCATTGTCAGAATAATATTCACCATTATTACGTTTGGCGGCTTTGGTTCGGGCATCCTGTTATATATTGTTCTCTGGGTCGTTGTTCCTTCAAGAACACTTTCTGTCAATATCCGTAAGCGCCTGTACAGAAATCCGGAAAACAAAGTGATTGCCGGTGTGGCAGGCGGCCTGGCAGCTTATTTTCACATCGAAGTATGGATTCCGCGTTTAATCTTTGCTTTTCCCCTGATCCTCGGAATCATCACTTCCATTTTCAGGCATACCTGGTGGCATGATTTTGATCCTACTCCGGCTGTATTAACCGGGGGTTTTGGCGGAACCCTCTTTATTACTTATATCATTTTATGGATTGTTTTGCCGGAAGCCACCACCGCTTCAGAAAAATTGGAAATGCGTGGTGAAAAAGTAGACCTTGAATCAATTAAAAATACAATTAAGAGTGACCTGGAGGGATTCAAAGGCCGTGCGGGTCAGATGGGTACAGAAATGAAAGAAAAAGCGCAACAGTTCGGGCAGGAAGTCAAAAAAGCAACTCAAAACTTTGCCTATGAAACAGGAACTACTGCAAAAAGATCAGGAAGCGGTTTGGGGCATGCGATTGGGGTGTTATTTAAAGCCTTCTTTTTATTCATCGCCGGTATTACGGCTTTTGCATTGATCATGGTTCTGATTGGTTTTGTATTCAGCGGAGTGGGCGTGTTTCCTTTTAAAGATTATATTCTCACCGGGTTCTGGCAAAATTTTCTTGCCTGGACAAGCCTTATCCTTTTTCTTGCCATTCCTGTTATCGCTTTACTAACGTGGTTGATCAGACGCATTATGGGCGTGCGCTCCCGTAGTAATTACCTTGGCTATGCTTTCGGCAGCCTGTGGACAATCGGCCTGATCTGTTTTATCATTTTTGTAAGTATGCTCGTAAATAATTTCAGAACCAGGGCGAGTGTGGAAGATGAAGTGCCGATGACCCAGCCAGCCAATGGTAAAATGATAGTAAAAGTGGCAGAAGAAAAAACGAGTTATTACGGAAGCGACTGGTTTGGTTTTAACTGGGATAATGATCCTCCGTTTTACAGCCTCAACGAAGACAGTGTAATGATGAATACAGTGCGGGTAAACCTTATTAAAAGTAAGGATCAGGATTATCATATTCATCGGATCAAATTCAGCCACGGAAATAATCCCGGCGTGGCAAAGGATCTGGCCAACCAAATTCAATTCAACATCAGCCAGACGGATAGTGTGTTGTATCTGGCAGAAGGATTTGCCATCACGCCACGTCAGAAATTCCGCAATCAGCAGGTATTGGTTGTCATCGAAGTCCCGGTAGGAAAAAGAATTATGATGGAGAGAAACGTTGACGATTACCGCTGGTTTAACATCGAGATCAACAGACGTCACAGGGGAGGATGGGAACTCGACTGGAACGATGATTGGAATAATTCTTATTCGTGGGACAGCAATGTGGAATACGTGATGACAGACCATGGATTGGAAAGAACAGATAAGAAAAAGGACAATTCTGACGAAGAAGGCGACAATCAGGAAAAAAACAATGGATATCGTTATAAAAACAAAACAGATTCTTTCAAACAAAAATCAAAGAAAGATACCGTTCAGGTAAAATCAGTATCGGAGGCAATGAATACAGTTCCCGAAAAAGAAAAGGCCGGATTAATTGCAGAAAAGCAAACCATTAAACCGATACCGCAAAATAATCCCCGGCAGAAAGAGGGGGCCGATCATGAGTTGTCAGCTTTTTATATTTTATCGAAAATGATGTAGCAGGAAAAACTGCCCGCCGCCTTGTCAACCGCAAGGTTGGCAGGCAGGGTTGAAGTTGGAACAAGGGGCTTCTTATCGCAAGATAGGAGCCCTTTTTATTGGGGTCAATAGGTCATTAGTCAGGAGTCCTTGGTCATTAGTTATTTAGTCAGTGGGTCACTAGTCATTTGTCAATATGTTGAAATAAAAACTGCTGACTACCGGCATTGACTCATTGACTCCCTGACTATTTTATTGGTGGCCTGAATAGCAAGCTTTATTTTCGTTCATCGATCAATTTTTGTAAACGTATACGGCAAATGAAAAGTACTCCTTTTACACAAAAGCACTTAGCCCTGGGCGCAAAAATGGCTGAATTTGCAGGATACAATATGCCGATCAGTTACAGTGGGATCAATGATGAACATGCTGCTGTTCGCACCAACGCAGGGGTGTTTGATGTGAGTCATATGGGAGAATTTATTTTTAAGGGCCCGCATGCATTAGACCTGATCCAACGGGTAACAACAAACGATGCTTCCATTTTGACTGCCGGTAAGGCACAGTATAGCTGTATTATGAATGAACATGGCGGCATTGTGGATGATCTGATCGTTTATTGCATTGAAGAAAATAAAGTGTATATGCTTGTGGTCAATGCGGCCAATATTGAAAAAGACTGGAACTGGATTTCGAAATTCAACGGAGACGGGGCAGAGATGCATAATATATCTGCAAAGACCTGCCTGCTTGCGATTCAGGGCCCCAATGCAACCAAAATGCTGCAGCCACTAACGGAAATGGATATCCTGAACCTGAAGTATTACACGTTTGTGAAAGGAAAATTTGCAGGGGTCGACAATGTACTGATAAGCGCTACAGGGTACACCGGCGCCGGTGGCGTTGAGATATATTTTGAAGATAAGAATGGAGATGCGGATAAAATATGGGATGCAATTTTTGAAGCAGGCAAACAGGGAGGCATTAAACCTATCGGGCTTGGTGCGAGAGACACTCTTCGGCTTGAAATGGGCTATTGTTTGTATGGCAATGATATTGATGACAACACCTCTCCGCTGGAAGCGGGCCTGGGCTGGATTACCAAATTCACCAAAGAGTTTACCGCAAAAAAAATCATTGAAAAACAGAAGAAAGAAGGGGTCGGTAGGAAACTCGTGGGTTTTGAAATGATTGATAGAGGTATTCCCAGACATGGCTACGAGATCAAAGACTTTTCCGGAATGGCTATTGGTCATGTAACTTCCGGTACGCAATCGCCAAGTTTGGGTAAGGCTATCGGTCTTGGATATGTGAATACCGCTTTTTCGAATATTGATTCAAGGATTTTTGTCAAAGTCAGGGATAAACTTTTGCAGGCTAAAGTGGTTAAATTGCCATTTAGCTGAGAAAGAAAGTCCTGTAGAAAATAATTCGTTGATTTTTCTGTTCTATAGCTGAGCCGATAAGCCATTTAAAACCATGCCTACGATTCACCTCACCACATTCATTGAAGCACCTGCCGAAAGAGTGTTTGATTTGTGCAGGAGCATTGATCTGCATAAAAAAACAATGGCAGAAACCAATGAACAGGCTGTAGCGGGAACCCGGTTCGGACTGATTGAATTGAATGATACCGTGACCTGGAAAGCAAAACACCTGATGAAAACAAGGATTTTGAAGGTAAAAATTACAGCGATGGACAGGCCTCAGGCTTTCACTGATGAAATGTTGGAAGGCGACTTTAAAAGCATGAAACACGAGCATCATTTTAAGCAAATTAATAATGGTACTTTCCTGATCGATCTGCTCTCATTCGAAATACCTTATGGCCGCTTTGGAAAAATGGCATCGCGGCTGTTCCTGAACCGGTATATGAAAAATCTTCTCGAACGCCGTAACCGGATGATTAAGGATTATGCTGAATCCGAAAAATGGAAATTTATTTTAGAAAAATAATTAACGGATCATTTCATTTTTACAATCAGAGCTGCAACCAAAATAATTTTCTATCAACTACTTTTGCTGATTATTGTTGAGTATGTCAAATTCCAAGCCCAGTCTGTTCACCTGTTTATCTCCTGCTATGCTGCATTTGTATGATGCATCCAACACGATTGTTGTGATTATTGATGTGCTTAGAGCGACCTCTACAATAGCAACTGCATTAAACAATGGAGCCAAATATGTGATCCCCGTTGATAGTGTAGCTAAATGTATTGAGCTTGGAAAACAGATCAATTGTATTACTGCAGGCGAGCGGGATGGAAAAATAGCTGAGGGCTTGTCATATGGCAATTCACCATTTGAATATTCAAGGAAATTTATTGAAGGAAAAATTCTTGTTCTTACAACCACCAATGGAACGAAATTATTGCATATGGCACTCGATAAGGGGGCACGTAATATTGTAACCGGTTCCTTTGTCAATCTGAGCGCTGTTTGCGAATACCTGATCTCTCAAAATCTGAATGTCATTCTGGGCTGTGCGGCATGGAAAGATAAAGTGAATATTGAGGATGTATTATTTGCCGGCGCTGTGATAAATCGAATGAGAGATCATTTTTCCATTAACTGTGATTCTTCTGCGATAGCTGAAACTATTTATCTGGATGCCAAGAAGGATTTGTATGAGTTCATAAAGAAACATAATGCTTCACACTATGTACGGCTTAAAGGGTATGGACTCGAAAAAGATATCCGTTACTGTCTCACTCCAGATATTGCAGGCGTTCTGCCTTTTTACGAGGATGGAAAACTATGCAGGATAGAAGATATCGGGAAGAATATGTTTTAAACTAAGCAGATTTTCGATTTTCATTTTTGAGTTTGTTCCCACTTGTCCATTTTTCTTTCAGCAACATCCAGCGGCATGCAGCCGTCCTTTAATAATTCGTCATGAAATGCAGCAAGGCTGAATTTGTCACCCAGCTCCTGAGTATATTTGGTCCTTAGTTCACGAATTTTCATGGCTCCTATTTTGTAACTCAAAGCCTGTCCGGGAATGGCCATATACCGTTCGATCTCAGCAGTGGCGCCCTGTTCACTAATCGCTTCGTTATCCATCATGTATTTTATCGCCTCTTCTCTTGTCATGCCCTTTTCATGCATACCAACGTCTACCACTAAGCGAATTGCGCGGTGGATTTCATCTCCCAACGCGCCCATGTGCTGATAGGGATCTGTATACAGACCCAGTTCTTTTCCCAGTGATTCACAATAGAGCGCCCAGCCTTCGCCAAAAGCGCCATACCAGGCAAAGCGCCTGAATTCCGGCAGCAAAGTGTCTTCCTGTTGCAATGAGATCTGGTAATGATGCCCTGGGATGGCTTCATGCAGGAACAGGGATTCCATGCCCGAAGTAATATTGAATTTTGTAGCATCCAGGATCGGAATATAAAATATCCCGGGCCGGCTGCCATCTGGCGATCCCTGGTTGTATTCTGCACTGGCGCTGGCTGCGCGAAAAGCTTCTGTCTGGCGAATTTCGAAGCCTGTTTTTGGAACTCGCCCAAACATTTTTTTCAGATTTGGGTCTATTTTTTTTTGGATTGAAGCGAAAGCATTCAATACTTCTTGGGGTGTTTTGTAGGGCATAAATTTCTTATCCGTCTTCATATATTCGAAAAACGCTTTCAGATCCCCGTTAAAACCGGTTTCGTTTTTAATGGATTCCATTTCTTCGCGAATCCGCTTTACTTCAACAAGACCTGTATTGTAAATCTCATCCGGTGATTTATTCGTGGTTGTCCAGTAGCGGACTAGAAAATCATATTGTTTTTTTCCATCCGGCAAACTATCGAAGCCTGTCGATGATCTGGCATTTTGCAGGTATTCGTTAGTGAGAAAATCAGAAAGTTTTTTATAAGACGGCATCAGTTGTTCATTGATGAGTTTGATATATGCTGCAGCAAGCCTTTTTTTGTCAGCGCTGTCAAACGATGCGGGCATAGAAAGAATAGGACCATAAAATAAGTTTTTGGTAGGATCGTCTGTGAGCATGGACTGCATCTCGGGAATCATCTTTATAACAAGAGCTTTTGGAAGTACATAATGTGCAGCGATCCCTTTTCTGAAATAGATTATAGCGCTGTCGGCCCAGGCGCTGAATGCAGATGCACGTTTTATCCAATTATCATAATCTTCAACTGTTTTAAAAGGCTGAAAGCCGGTTCCGCTTCCCAGCTCGCCCATCGTTAGCGGCAATCCCCAGAATTGATTGAAAGGAACATAATAGATATCCGGCCCAAAACTGGGGCTCAACGAATAATGAAGTGAGAGGCCTTCCAAGCTGGTTTCCATTTCATACTTAAAAATATCATAGCTTATTTTGTCATTATCGTTTAACCGGTCTCTGTTAAATGCATTAATCCGGTTAAGATAGCTACCGTAAAAATCGTTTAGCTGTACCTGATAACTTTGCGTAAAATCGGCCGGAAGCTGATCATTGTACCTGTTATCTCCATTTTGAGTAGCTTCAAGAGGAAATAGTCTCATCCTTGCCTCATAATAGTCGTGAAAAAGCCTTGCCAGTCTTCTGTTATTTCTTATGGGTTGGTCGCGGTTCATCAATTTGCATGAGGTAACCAGCAATAATGAAGAAAGAATGAAGAAAAGAAGTTTCATAAAACTGATTTATACAAGCTAAAAATAAATCTATTTTGTTTCTCTGAATCTATCTATTTTAACCACTCAACTACGAACTTTTTCATAAGCGTTTTTCGTATATTAAGGGATATAAAATGAATTTTATTGATTTTGTTTTTTTTCATAGTTTCGTGCAGGATTTCACCCGCCGCCTTATTCTCCCTATTAAAATCAGCTCTGGAACTTTAAGAAATTGAGGTAAAATCGAGGAGAAGAAAATAATTAGAATTGGTTCCCGGCTTGCAACCTTAGTTGGTATGACAATTGCTATGCTGAGTATTAAATGGGTATAATAACTTCTAACATATACAAGACTATCATTATTTAACTAAAAACTTAAAACAATTCTTATGAAGTTTAGGTACATTCTACTATTTGGTGTTTGTTCTGCATTGCTTTTTTCCTGCGTAAGTACAAAAAAATTTAAAGCAGCCCAGGCAGCGGCCCAAGCCAGATTCGATTCTCTGATGAATGAATATTCTAAATTACAAGGTGCTCTAAAGACCTGCAACGACCAGACGGCCGATCTTACCAAGCAAAAAGCGGCTTTACAGGGTCAGGTCGATGATCTCAACAAACAGGTCGCATTCCTGAAAGAAAATAATACTATGGCTCTTCAGCAACTTCAGGATCTTTCTGTGATTTCCAGCGCACAGGCAGAAAGCATCAAAAAGTCCCTCGAAAATATAGGCGCTAAAGATGCTTATATCCGCGACTTACAGGCCACAATCGCACGTAAGGATTCAATGAATATGCAATTGGTTATGAACCTGAAGGGAGCAATGGGCAATATCAGCGATTCTGATGTAAACATCAAGATCGACAAAGGAGTTGTATTCATTGACATCTCTGATAAAATGTTGTTCAAGAGCGGAAGTTTTGTAGTCAACAAATCCGCACAGGAAGTATTGGGAAAAGTTGCCCAGGTATTGAAAGGCCAGCCTGATATAGAATTTATGGTTGAAGGGCATACTGATAATAAAGTGCTCAGAAACCGGGATGGGATGGAAGACAACTGGGATTTGAGTGTAAAGCGCGCTACCTCAGTCGTAAGAATCCTTCAGAAGAAATATGGAATTCCTCCAGCCCACATGACCGCAGCAGGAAGAAGCGAATATGTACCTGTCACTACAAATGACACTCCGGAAGGCCGTGCAGCTAACCGTCGTACAAGGATTGTTATTCTGCCACAGCTTGACCAGTTCTTCAACCTGTTGGAGAAAAAATCATAATCTTACTTAGTCAAAGTCGACATATTAAAGAGCCATTCACCCCGGATGAATGGCTCTTTGTTTTTCTTTAATCAAAATAAAAATATTAATTAATAGCCTCTGATATTTTTTCCTTCCATGTAGTTCATGAAAGCCTTGTTGACAACCCTGTTGCCGCCTGGGGTGGGGTAGTTCCCCGTAAAATACCAGTCCCCGGTATTTGTAGGACATGCAGCATGCAAAGATTCTATGGTTTGATAAATGACCTGTACGGGTTCCTTTACTTCAGGAGGTGTGATAAGCTGTGCGATTTTATCAGAAATCTCTTCTGTGGTAAAAGATTTATAGACCTGTCTGACCACATTTTCCGTATGCAATTGCCCGGTACGGTTTAATTCTTTGCAGCGCTCGTATAATTCCTGCAGACAGGCTTCTTTACCCCGTTCTTTCATCAATGCGATGGCAGCACGAAAGGCAATAAAATCCCCCAGTTTGCTCATGTCTATGCCGTAGCAATCAGGATAACGGATCTGCGGAGCAGAAGAAACAATAATAATTTTTTTGGGTTCCAGCCTGGCCAGCATCCGCACAATACTTTCCCGGAGCGTAGTTCCCCTTACAATAGAATCATCAATAACCACCAGGGTATCAATTTTTTTCTGCACTGTGCCGTACGTGATATCGTAAACGTGCTGAACCATTTCGTTGCGGCTTACATCCTCGGTTATGAATGTGCGCATTTTTACATCCTTAATGGCAATTTTTTCAACCCTGATTTTTCGGTTAACCATTTCCGAAAGCTTTTCTTCATTGATCACATTGCCCCAGGAGAGAATGCGCTGAATGATTATTTTTTTCAGGTAATCATCCATTCCTTTCCATAAGCCGTAAAAAGCCACTTCAGCCGTATTGGGAATAAATGAAAAAATCGTGTTCTTTAAATCGTAATTGACAGCGCTCAAAATCTGTTCCGTCAGGTTATATCCAAGCGCAATGCGTTCGCGATAAATTTTTTCATCACTTCCCCTGGAAAAATAAATGCGTTCAAAACTGCAGGCTCTTCGTTCTTTTGGTTCAAGTATTTTTTCAATGGATACTTTTCCATTGGGCTTTACGATCAAAGACGTGCCAGGCATGAGTTCCATGACTTCATTCTCACCTACATTAAATACTGTTCTGATTGCTGACCGTTCCGATGCGGCTACAACAACATCTTCATTAATATAATAATAAGCCGGCCTTATTCCGTTGGCATCCCGGAAAACAAAAGCATCGCCGTTGCCAATTAAACCGCCTACTGTAAATCCTCCATCAAAGAGGGGTAATGCTTTTTTTAATATACCAGTGACATCAAGGTTATTCGGAGCAGCTTCATCCGCTTTTACAATAAAGTGATGAATGACTTCCATCATCGCGGCGAGGTCGCTTTGTTTCTGGAACTCCCCTGGCTCGATATTAACCAATGCAAATAATTCATCTGTGTTCACCAAATTGAAATTTCCTGCGAGCGCAAGGTTTCTTGCGGGAATGGTGTGGCGCTTTATGAATGGATGGCAGAATTCAACATTATTTCTTCCCTGTGTTCCATAGCGCAAATGCCCCAGTAAAAGCTCGCCCATAAATGGCAGATGCCCCTTCATCAGGCCGGGATGTTTGGAAATATCCGGCTGGTATTTTTCAAGGTCTTTTATTTCACCGAGAATTTTGGAAAAGATATCCGAAATAGGCTGGTTATCGTTACTGCGTATGCGCTGAAGAAAAGGGTGACCGGGTTCAATGTCCAGTTTCACTGCAGCTACACCTGCACCATCCTGGCCACGGTTGTGTTGCTTTTCCATGAGCAGGTACAGCTTGTTCAAGCCATAAAGTACTGTTCCATATTTTTGGAGATAATAAGAAAATGGCTTGCGGAGCCGGATGAATGCCAAGCCACATTCATGTCTTATTTCATCGCTCATGGAAAAAAATGAAGCGCAAAGTTACATGAAATAAGGCAAACGGCGAAGTTCAATTATTTTAGATATAGGTAGAACTATTATTGATGAAGTTGACCAATGAGGCCGAATTTTTAAGTTTTAACTTTTTCAAAATATTATGCCTGTGCACTTCCACTGTTTTGAGTGAAATTTCCAGGTTGGCTGCGATTTCTTTTGATGAAAATCCCTGCTTGATCAGGTTAATAATCTGCATTTCACGTTCGGTCAGCGTATTGATATTTTGTGAATCCTCATTTTCATTCAGTGACTGATCGGAAAGGATATTTCTGATTTCTTCACAGATATATTTATTCCCTTCGTAAACTTCAAGAATGGCCTTAATCATTTCTTCCTTGGACGAATTCTTTGTCACATAACCACGGGCTCCTATTTGCAGCATTTTTTTTGCATAAGCAGGCTGTGAATGCATGGTTACGCCGATAATTTTGGAATCAGGAATTATTTTCCTGATTTGTTTGGTGGCTTCCATGCCTGAAAAAGGAGACATATTAATGTCCATCAGGATGACACCCGGATGTTTCTCCTTGGCGAGTTCAACCGCTTCCTCACCATTTCCACACGAAGCAATGACTTTGAAACGCGGATCACTATTCAGAATATATGCCCATGTTTCTCTTATCAGTTTATGATCATCCGCTATTAGTATGCTGATTTTATTCATAATAATTTATTTAATGTTAATTGTGTATGGGAATCCGGACATTCAACCGGCAACCCCGTTCAGGCGCTGATTGAATAGAAATTTTGCCGTCAAATAAATCAGCCCGGCTGATAATGTTCGAAAATCCGAGGCTCTTTTTTGCCTTGATTTTTTCCGGGTCAAAGCCTTTACCATCATCAGCAATATTTAATTTAATGATATTTTCATATTCATCCATTTCTAATTCTATAATGAGGTTGCTTGCTCCCGAATGCTTGATCACATTGCTCACCTGTTCCTGTATAATCCTGAACAGGGTCAACTTTTGCGCTTTTTCAATATTTTCGTCTGACCAGTCGATACTATAAAATTCCACATTCATTTTCTTTGTGGCTTTAATATTTTCGACGAGATCATTAATAGAATCAAGCAACCCAAGATCCTCAATGCTTGCAGGGACCAGCGCTCTTGTTAGTTTTCGAATTTCATTTATCGCATGGTTAATATTTTGAGAACAGGATTCAAGCAGACTCAGTCTTTCTTCATCATTTGTTTTGGCCAGTTCTGCATATAATTTACCGGTGGAAAGAATCTGGTTTACGTTATCGTGCAATTCCTGCCCTATCTCTGCTCTTTCTTTTTCCTGTGCATTGATCATTGCCTGCCCGATTAATTTTTGTTTGCTCAATTCCTGTTGCAATATTTTTCTTTCCAGGTTCTTCTTTTCGGTGATGTCCTGCATCGATCCGATTACCCGGGTGAGATTTTTGTTTTCATCAAATACAAGAAATCCACGATCAGATACGATAACATATTTCCCGTCAGCTTTTTGAAACCTGTATTCTTCGGACCATAGTCCATTGTCTTTTTTCCTGATAAAATTTTCCTTGCTCTGAATGACACGCTCGCTGTCAGCCGGGTGTATATGATTTTCCCAAAATGTTTTGTTGTAAGTGTTTGAAAAAGGTTTAAATCCGAATTGGGTGTAAAATCCTTCCCCCCAGAAATAAAGGCCAGACTTCATATCCCAGTCCCAAATGGCATCATTAGTAGCCTTGGTGGCAAGTGTATATCGCTGGTTTGAAAGTTTGATTTTTTCTTCCGCTTGTTTTTTTTCTATAATTATCTTCACCAGGTCGGCCGTACGGTCAATAACAGCCAGTTCTTCCTTGGAAGGTTTTCCCGGAAGTTTGTAAAAAATGGTAAAACCGGCGATGATTTCACCATCTGCATTCATTACCGGGAGCGAACAACAGGCTCGCAAATCAAATGCTAAGGCAAGGTCTTTAAAACTTTTCCATACAGGATCTTTTGCTATTTCAGTTGTTATTATTCTTTTTTTGAGATGCATCGCTGCGCCAAAACTTCCAGCCTCCGGACCAATCGGCAAGCCATTGATATGTTCAGAAAATGCTGTCGGCAGACCGGGGGCTGAAAGCGTCCGGATCGACAGGCCGTCCTCATCCAGGGTGAGCACGGCACATCTCATATCTGGGAATATTTTTTCAATGCCCAGCAGAAAACAATCCATGGTACCAGCCAAAGAAGCATTCTGATCAGAATTTATCTTCAGCACTTTCTTTTCAAGTGCAAGCAATTGTTCCGCTTTGCGCAATTCAGAAATGTCGATGCCTACACCAATGAGACAGGGTTTTCTGTCAAATGTGATCAGCTGACCCGTAAAATAATGTGGTATTTCAGTACCATTCCTGGTAACCAGGTTAGCCTCCGCATCACTGATTCCATCAGTAAATACTTTTTCAATTCCGTTTGAGATATAGTTTTTTTCTTTTGTTGAAAAAAAATCAACAGGGCTCATGTTACTTATTTCCTCGTTGCTGAATCCCGAGATAGTTTCAAACCGTTTATTCCATCTCAAAAACTTTCCGTTCTGGTCAAACAAATAAAAAATTCCAGGCATGCTGTTGATGATTGAGTCGGAAAGAGATTTTTCTTTTTGAGCGAGGCCGTTGTGAGAGTCGTTATAAAAACCGGGGCGGGTTTTTTCTGGAGGAGTTTCCATCCCCGTCAACTGCCAGCCTTTTTGCCGGGGCCGGATTGTTACGGGACTTGCGATCCACTGTATGTTTAGGCATTTGGTCTTTTTCAGACTTACCTGCAAATCGAAAATTCTTGGAAAATCGTCTTTGGCCAGGTCATGATTAAAAAGACCGGGCTCAATACTTATTTCAGAAAAAATTGAAAAAATATTTTTGTACTGATAATTGCGGATACCCTTGTCCGAAAGCATGGATATGACCTTTTCACATGCTGTAATAATCATTCCTGCTGAGTCTGTTTGAATAAAATAGGGCTCAATGAAGTGATTAGTTATATGCTTGGATTTTGTTGCACTAATTAGCATACTAACCGTTAAAAGACTTTCGGGGAAGAAAAAACATTGGGATTCGGATTTATATTAATCAAGCGATTACAATTTAATCAGAATGAGAATACAAAAGACCAAATGGAAGTGAAATTTTGGGTTACTAAGTGTTTACCCGTAGATTATTTGCTTACTGTCGAAGCGGGCTTGATCCATTTTGCCATATTGGAACAACCCTTGAACTCATCATCAACCATGATGTAATAAGTAGAGATCTTTGTCTGGAACCATTTTTGCAAAGCTTCATTTTTCTTTTCGTTCAGTGCCCTTTGGGAAATTTTATTGTAGTCGTCCTTTAAATTTTCCTGGTGGGGGTCTGATTTTGAAATCAGCTTGATAAGCCGGACTCCTTTTTTCCCCCTTTCATCGGTAAAAACGGCTGGTTGTGAATATTCGCCAGGTTTCAGATTTGAATTTTTTAATAACAGCACGAGGTCTTTGTCCATATCCTCGATTGTCAAATATGAAGAGCCGGTTCTTCCCAATAATAAGCCTGCTGTCATTTTCGCATACTCGTCATCGCTATATTTGGCAACAGCTTCGCCAAAGCTGATATTGCCGCTCACCAGTTGTGCACGAATGGAATCCAGTTTAACAACAGCCTCATTGGATTCAGTCGCGGTGATTTGGGGAATGCGCAAAATATGTCTTACGGTTGCATCGTCTCCTTCGCGCCTTACCATTTGAATAATATGATATCCCATTTTGGATTTGATCACCGGGGATATTTGCCCTTCCTTTAGTCTCCAGGCTGCGGCAAACCAGGTAGGATCCCACTGTTTATCATTCCGGTTGATTTCGTATTGGCCCCCCTTATCCTTGCTGCCCGGATCGTCTGAATAAAGAGCGGCAAGTGTTTCAAATTTTTTTGTCCCGCTTTCCACTTCTTTTTTGAATTCATTCAATTCATCAATTGCCAATGCTTCGATGTCCCGGCTGGCCTTGGGGTAGACCACAATTTGTCCGATTTGAAACTCCGATTCGTAGTACAGTAATTTATCCTTGGGTATTTTGTCGTAGTATTCCTTAACTTCTGTGGGAGTGATTTTTATCCCCTCAATTATTTTGTTGGTCATTCCGTCTGCAAGCTTCTGTTCACGAATCGCTTCACGGAAATCATCTTTCAACTGGTAAACGGTACGCCCGGATATTTGCTCGAGGGCTTCTTTACTCCCGTATTGTGCGATAAAATACCGGATTCTCTGGTCAAGTGTTGCGTCGATTTCTTCGTCTGTAATTGGGATAGAATCTTTTTCCGCCTGTAGTACCAGGGCTTTTGACGTCATCATTCTTTCTAAAATGTCGCAATTGTCCATTTGCGGTAAACCCTGGCGCACATTATCGTCATTAGCAATAATGAGTTCGGATTTAAGAATAATCTTGTCCCCCACGATGCCGACAATTTTATCTGCAACAACTTTTTGCTGTGCAAAACAAAATGTCAGAGGCAGCAAAAACGCAATTCCCAGGAATGTCTTTTTCATAATCATATCCGATCCGAATTCAAAAGTAATTTCATCGGCGAGAATTGGGGAGCACTAACAAGAATTTAACAAAAGTTTGAATGATCAAAAAATGATCATCAGATGGGATTCTTTTATAAAGTTCTTTTTACTTCTTCTTCTTCATAAGCTTCCACAATATCTCCCACTTTGATATCATTGTAGTTTTTGATTGTTAATCCGCATTCCATACCTGAAGCTACTTCTTTCACATCATCCTTAAAGCGTTTCAGGGATCCTAATTCTGCAGTTGCACCTTCTCCTGTGGGATAAATTACAATGCCGTCACGCACCAGCCTGATTTTCGCATTACGCTGAATTTTGCCATCCAGCACATAGCAGCCGGCCACTGTTGCTTTATCAAATTTGAAAACATTTCGCACTTCCACATTGGCTGTAATTTTTTCCTGTATTTTCGGTTCCAGCATACCTTCCATCGCACTCTTCACCTCCTCAATAGCATTGTAGATGATCGAATACGTTTTGATTTCAACTCCTTCGTTCTCGGCCAATTTTGATGCCTGGATCGAAGGGCGAACATTAAAACCAACTATTACTGCATCCGAAGCAGTTGCCAGCAGCACATCACTTTCGGTAATTGCGCCAACGCCTTTATGTACAACCCGGACGGCAATTTCTTCTGTCGATAATTTTTGGAGCGAATCGCTCAAAGCTTCGACAGATCCGTCAACATCTCCTTTAATAATCAGGTTTAGTTCCTTGAAATTACCCAGGGCCAACCGGCGCCCGATTTCATCGAGTGTAATATGTTTTTTGGTTCTTATTCCCTGTTCACGCAGGATCTGCGCTCTTTTATTGGCCACATCCTTCGCTTCACCTTCATCCTCATAGACCTTAAATTTTTCACCCGCCTGTGGCGCACCGTTCAGGCCCAGCAGCAGAACCGGCGTCGAAGGAGGCGCATCATCTACCCGTTTATTACGCTCATTGAACATTGCTTTTACTCTTCCGAAATGCTGGCCCGAAACCACAATATCACTCATTGTAAGGGTTCCTCCCTGTACAAGTACAGTAGCGACATAACCCCTGCCTTTATCGAGAGAAGCTTCAATGACGGTTCCCGAAGCTTCGCGATTTGGGTTCGCTTTGAGTTCGAGGATTTCGGCCTCCAATAAAATTTTTTCAAGAAGAAGGTCAATATTCAATCCTTTTTTAGCAGAAATTTCCTGCGACTGATATTTTCCACCCCAGTCTTCCACCAACAGGTTCATCGCTGCCAGTTGCTCTTTTATTTTTTCCGGATTGGCTCCGTCCTTATCGATTTTGTTAATAGCAAATACCATCGGCAGGCCTGCCGCCTGAGCATGTGAAATGGCTTCTTTGGTCTGCGGCATGATCGCATCATCTGCTGCAATAACAATTACAGCTACATCGGCTGCTTTGGCACCACGGGCACGCATAGCCGTAAATGCTTCATGGCCCGGAGTATCAAGGAAGGTTATTTTTTTGCCACTGGAGGTAGTTACCTGGTAGGCCCCGATATGTTGTGTGATCCCTCCTGCTTCACCGGCCACCACATTTGCGCTGCGGATATAATCGAGCAGCGAAGTTTTACCGTGGTCGACATGGCCCATGATGGTAACCACGGGCGAACGAGGCTGCATATCTTCCGGGTCGTCTTCAATTTCTTCTTCTTCCATTTCCGCCGCATCGTCAATGCCTATGAATTCCACAGTATAGCCGAATTCGCCAGCCACTAATTCTATCACATCTGCTTCCAGGCGTTGATTGATGGATACCATCATGCCCAGGCTCATACACTTGCTGATGACATCGGCATAGCTTACGTCAAGCAGGTTGGCCAATTCACTAACGCTGACGAATTCAGTAACCTGCAACTTATTGCCTGTTTGCTGTTCCGCATCTGCTGTTTGTTCGGCCATTTCTTCTCTTTTGGCTCTGCGGTATTTTGCCTTCAGGCTTTTACCACGGCCACCCGTACCCGCGAGTTTGGCCTGCGTTTCACGGATTTTTTCCTGTATTTCTTTTTTGTCAATTTCCTTGACTTCTCTTTGCGGCCTGTTATCCGGTCTTCGGTTCCTGTTATCGCCACCTGCCCTGTTATCACGACGGGGTATAAATTTGGGGGGACCACTTCTTCCATCTCTCTGAAATCCCTCTCTTGACAACCCGCCTCCATCTCTTTTTTCGATGGGAATCCTTTTTCTTTTCCTTTTTTCTTCGACCTGTTTTGGCCTGGTATCACTGTTAGCAGGGAGATCAATTTTGCCAACGATTTTCGGCCCTTCTATTTTTTCGGCCCTGATGTTTTCAACGACATTGTTTTCGCCCTCTTCGCGCTCAGCTTTGATCGCCTCAGTTTTTTCTTCCACATCGGGAGCAGCTTCTTCAGGAGATTCTTTTTTCTGGGATTTATTTTCGATTTCCTCTTTTTGGCCCTTCTTTTTTAAAGGTTTTTTTGGTCTGGTTGAAGAATCGATGGAAGAAAGATCTATTTTGTCCAATACCTTGGGTCCTTCAATATCCGGAGCTTCTATCTTTACCACTTCGGGTTCTTTCTTCTTCTCTTCTATTACCGGAGCCTTGGGAACTTCTTCCACAACGGGCTCTTCCTTAGCTGGTTTTTTTATTTCTTTTTTGAAGAGAACAGTTTCTTCCTCTTTTTTCTTTTTTGCTTCAATACTGCCCTTGGGTAAATCAATCTGGTCGCTTTTAATCTTAGCTACCTTGTCGCTTTGAAACTCCTGTTGCAGGGATCGGTACATATCCTCAGTCAATTTGGAAGTTGGCTTCAGCTCATCTTTACTAAATCCTTTGCCGACTAAAAAATCCACCAGCGTATCCTTGCCGATGTTGAATTCTTTAGCAGCAGCCATTAATCGTGGTGTGGTTGTTTCTGCCATATGTATTTCACCCAAAATCCGCTATAGCGGCTTTTTAATTTGATTGTGCTTTATTATTCCTTATTCGAATAAATTATTCTTTTTGGAATTCCTCTTTTAAAATACGACGAACATCTTCAATGGTTTCTCTTTCCAGATCTGTTCTTCTTTCAAGCTCTTCAGCCGTAAGATCCAACACACTGTGAGCTGTATCGCAGCCAATTCGTTTTAACTCGTCAATAATCCAGGTCTCAATTTCATCACTGAATTCATCCAGATCGATATCAAATTCTTCGGATTCACCTTCGTTATCACGAAAGACATCTATCGAATATCCGGTCAGTTCCTGTGCCAGTTTGATATTTACTCCCTTTCTTCCGATAGCCAGTGAAACTTGGTCGGGTTTCAGATAGACATTCGCATGGAGCTTTTCGCTGTCTATCTCCATACTTGTAATTTTAGAAGGGGTCAGGGAGCGCTGGATCAGTAATTGAATGTTGTTGGTCCAGTTGATCACATCAATATTTTCATTCTTTAATTCACGAACAATTCCATGAATGCGGCTGCCTTTCATGCCCACACAGGCACCTACAGGATCAATTCGATCATCATAAGACTCAACAGCTACCTTAGCCCTTTCACCGGGTTCACGGACAATCTTTTTAATTACAATCAATCCATCAAAGATTTCCGGCACCTCAATTTCGAGCAATTTAGCCAGAAAGGACGGACTTGTGCGGGAAAGAATGATTACCGGTGAATTATTTTTCATATCCACTTTTTTCACAACGGCACGAATGGTTTCGCCTTTTTTGAAATAATCCTGAGGAATTTGTTCCGATTTTGGCAATATCAATTCATTTCCTTCTTCATCGAGCAAAAGGATTTCTTTTTTCCATACCTGGTATACTTCCGCACTGATGATTTCTCCCACCCGTTCATTGTATTTTTTTACCAGGACATTTTTTTTCAGATCACCGATGCGGCTTGCAAGGGTTTGCTTGGCAGCTAAAATTGCCCGACGACCGAAATCGAGGATTTCTATTTCCTCATATATTTCCTCTCCCACTTCATAGTCGGGTTCGATTTTTATCGCCTCATTGTACGCAATCTGCGCGAGCGGATCAGTTACTTCACCGTTTTCAACGATGGTTCGGCGGCGAACGATTTCCAAATCGCCTTTTTCTGCATTTACAATGACGTCGAAATTTTCATCACTGCCATATTTTTTGCGAAGCAATGTTTTGAACACATCTTCCACTACCTTCATCATGGTGGGGCGGTCAATGTTTTCAGCTTCCTTGAAATCCTGGAAGGCTTCAATCAAGTTGATACTTGCCATAACTCGTAAGTTTAATATTCTTTGTTCAGGCTCCGTCTCTTAAAAAACCGCCTGAACTTTGGTTGTTTTTATATTAGTGAATAAAAATGTTTGATTAATCAGCTGCCTGTTCTTGTTCTTTCCTTTTGCCTCCTCCAGAATAATGCCATCTTCGCTTACCTCCATCAGTTTGCCTTCTTTTTTACTTCCGTCAACCAGCACAATTTCTACTTTTCGCCCGATATTTTTTTTATACTGACGGATAAGTTTCAATGGTTCATCCAGGCCTGGCGAAGATATTTCAAGAGAAAAATCTCCTGCCGGGAAAATAGATTCCGCATCTATTTTTTTATATAATGCCCTGTTGACCTGAACACATTTTTCAATAGTAATCCCGTGATCTCCATCAAGGAAAACCTTGATATTATTAACTGGCTTAATTCGTATGTCAACCAGAAAATAAGACGGGTCTGCCGACAAAAGTTCCCGGATCATGGATTCAATCGTCCCGGTTCTTGCTTCGTTATCCATAGTAAATGAAGAAGGGAACGATTGCGTTCCCTTCTGTTGTTTCTTTTTGACCTCTGCAAAGGTAAGATAAATACTTTATTACTTCCAAACCCATATAAATTCTAAGATTTGAGTGATCCGATTATAACCCCGGATTTAATCCGGGGCTATAATCCCTGCGTGACCCATCCCGAAAATTCCAGGGTAATAATTTTTGTTCAGAAATATTAACAAAGTAATTTTAAGAAAGTCCTTGATATGAGTCAAACTGATAACCTCGGTTCATTTTTTAAAGAAAGCAAGCCGCTGCTCAGGGAATACATCGAAACCAGGCTGGAATTGTACAGGTTGCAGGCAATCCGGCTTATATCCCAATCAGCCGGCTATTTGATCTGGATCCTGATTTCTCTTTTTCTCCTATTGCTGATCATGATTTTTTCAGGTGTCGCCCTTGGGTTTTGGATTTCAAATCTTACCCACAGTTATGTGCGTGGATTCGGCCTGACTACCTTATTGTTGATCCTGGTGTTTGTCCTGCTGGCTGTTTTCAGGAATGCGCTTTTTGTGCATCCGGTTATTCAATCCATCATACGTAGAATCAATGAGTCATTTGAAAAGGATGAGGAATTATCCGACTTGTCCTGATAAAATTCAATAATCATGGCATCCGTAAAACATATCAGTAATCTGACGGAACTAAATCGGGAAATTCACCGGCTTCAGTCGCATGCCAGGGAACTGGAGAAAAAACTCGATGACAAGCTGGACTATCTGCAGGATAATTATTCATCTATGATGGTAAAATCATTCATTCCTTCAATCATACAAAAAGGCGGCATTATTGGCGGCCTGGCAGGTCTTGTTTTTCAAAACCGCCGTCTGCAGGATTCTTTATCCCGGCTTGCAGATCAGCTGTTTAACAGGGTGTCGGACGGAGTTGAGTTTATTGCTGATAAGCTGGATAAAAAGAAATTGGAAGACTGAAATCGTGCAACTTTTTTTTCTCCTGATTGTAATCTGAGAGTAAATTGCGAAAGAGCCGGCTCCATATAAACCATTCCGGCACTTTAACAGATTTTTGTTAAGAGATATCCTAACTTCGAATGTATTATGGCAAGAATATTTTTATTGGGAATAGCTTTTTACCTTGTCTACAGACTTGTATTTGATCTCATCATACCGGTTTTCAAAACAACTATGCACGTAAAACGACAGTTCAGCAATATGCGTGATCAGATGCAGGGACAGGCGAACCAGGCTTCATCCGAACAGCGAAATACAACTACTAATACACGCTCCGCAACTTCAAAATCCAAAGTGGGAGATTATATTGATTTTGAAGAATTGAAATAAAACCGGAGGAATTTTACCACATGATGTCAGTGATTTCCATTTTTGGTTCCAGATAGAATCCTTTTAATCCAGTGGCGTTAGCTCCTTCCACATTGATTTTTGCATCGTCCACAAAAAGAGTCAATGCAGGGTCCAGTTTATTTTCCCGGATAATAAATTCGTAAGATTCTTTATCAGGTTTTCGCATGCCGAGCAGGTGAGAATAATAAGCTTTTTCAAAATGATCATCCAGGTCGGCACCTGCAAATTCGCTGCTGTAAATGAGTCGCAGGGCCTGAAGATGCAATGCATTGGTATTGCTAAAAAGGAATAGCCGGTACTTTGTCCGGAGCTCATTTAATAAGGCGATTCGTTTTATCGGGAAATTGAGGAGCAGCGCGTTCCATGCATCCACAATCATCTTATCAGAAACCGGAGTGCCGATCATTTTTTTCAGTTCATTGATGAATTGCTGATCACTTATCTTGCCAATTTCGTAGTCCCTGAAAAAGGAAGCAGCAAACCCATGCCCGAAATATTGGTTGAAATGTTTCGCACCCAGCTTACTGAATGCCTCTTCGGTTTTTTTGTTGTCTATATTAAGGATAACACCGCCGAGGTCAAAGATGATATTTTCTATGTGTAACATTGGGACTAATGTGGAAATGTGCAAATTCTTTCAAGGTGACAATATCAACTATTTATACATTTCCACACTCTCACATTTTTACATTTATCTGGTCAAAGTAAAATCAGCTTCTTTAACCTCATTTGAACTTGTTCCGACGAAGACTTTAAAATCGCCGGGTTCATACACGTATTTCAAATCACTGTTGAAAAACCTGAGATCATCTGCAGTCAGAGAGAATACCAGCGTTTTGCTTTCTCCTTTTTTCAGGAAAACTTTTTGAAATTTTTTCAGCTCTTTCACAGGTTGCGTAACGCTTCCTACGAGGTCATGGATATATAATTGGGCCGTTTCTTCCCCGTCATAATTCCCGGTATTGGTAACGGTGATGCTTATATGCAGTTTATCGCCAGGCTTGATTTGTTTTTTGTCCAGCGAAATATCGCTGTAGGAAAAACGGGTATAACTTAACCCATAACCAAAGGGATACAGCGGATCATTCGACTCATCGAGGTAATTGGACTTGAATTTCGGGAACTCGGATCCGCCGTGGTAAGGCCGGCCTGTATTTTTATGATTATAATACACGGGGATCTGGCCCACACTCCGGGGAAAAGAAACTGATAATTTTCCTGAGGGATTGTAGTTGCCGAATAATACGTCAGCAATAGCATTGCCGGCTTCGGTGCCCCCAAACCAGACATCAAGAACAGCGTTGGCGTGCTCGTTCTCCCAGTTCAATGTCATCGGCCTTCCGTTGAACAGAACTACCACCACGGGTTTCCCGGTTTTTGCGAGGGCCTTCAGCAGGTTTTCCTGGCTCTCCTGGAGGTTGATATTAGCCATGCTCGAAGATTCACCCGTCATATCAGCAGCTTCTCCCACAATGGCCACAACGACATCAGATTTGTTGGCTGCATCAATGGCTTCGTTGATCATTTCATCCGCAGAACGTTTGTCCACCTCGATCTCGGGACCAAAAACATTCACCCGCCTGACAAAATCAGGATCATCAGAAATGTTTGCGCCTTTTGCATAGATGATATTCACGTTGCTGCCCACAAGATTTTTTATCCCGTCCAACACGGTAACTGATTTTGTAAAATCACCAGATACGCTCCAGGTACCAAGCATGTTTCTCTGGCTGTTTGCCAGTGGCCCAACGAGTGCAATCGTGCCAGTTCTTTTCAAAGGAAGTGTTTGATTTGCGTTTTTGAGTAATACGAAACTATGGGCCGCAATTTCCCGGGCTGCCTTCCTGTTTTCAACTGAAAGAATTTCTTTGGCTGCACGGTCATCATTCATTCTTCGATAAGGATCATCAAACAGACCCAGTTTATATTTCGCT
>DATJWE010000116.1:0-3567 GCA_035501475.1 Puia sp.
ATGGGTTCATGTGGTTATTTAGTAAACTATCGACCCATTTCAGAGATCATCAAAGGAATAATTTTTGGAATATTGATTTAACGGTGTGGTACAAATTAATTGCTAACGTTAGACATATCAATGTCCATGATCGGAGGATGATTCCAGAAAAATTTCTCAAATTCTTAAAACAGCAAGGGGTTCAAGAAATGTTTGACCGTCACTTTGTAATAAAAAATGTCGATGGACATGATTGCATTTTTACGACCCGAAGTCAACTTACGGATGCAATATCGTGGATAAATTCACTCGCGTTTTTTATTTTTAAATTATTGTCAATAGAAACCGAGATGACATATAGTGTACCACAATATAATGCCTACAAAAAGGCATTAAGTCGAAGATCTGTGTATTAAAAACTGCATAAGAAATTGCATATAAAAACAAAAAACCACTTGATTTTCAAGTGGTTATAAGCCTTTCCGTGATCCCGCTGGGACTCGAACCCAGGACCCCTACATTAAAAGTGTAATGCTCTACCAACTGAGCTACGGAATCATCAGCCGAATGCCTGGGCCTTCGACTATTTTTGGGAGTGCAAAAATACAGTAAAATGACTTCATCCCAAATTTTTTGAATTGGGAATTTATCCAGCCCGGTTTGCTCATTATCAACATTTACATTTTCTACCAAGAACCAAGTATGCTATTTTTGTACCCACAAAAAGAAAGCATGGGATTCTTCACAGATAAAGTAGTTGTTGTTACCGGCGGAAGCGACGGCATCGGCAAAGCCCTGATCGAAGCGTTGATCGCAGCGGGCGCCAGAGTGGCTACCTGTGGTCGCAATTACGATAAATTATATTCAATCCAGCTACAATATTCCCAGGTGTTGCTGCACGCGGAAATATGCGATGTCAGCAAGGAAGAGGAATGCAAACGATTCATTGAATCAACCGTTGACACTTTCGGAACCATCGATATCCTGATCAATAACGCCGGCATGAGTATGCGCTCTTTGTTTGAAGAAGCTGCAACAGAAGTGTTTCGCAAACTGATGGATGTAAATTTTCTCGGCGCAGTGTATTGCACCAAGTATGCGCTGCCTTATATCATTCAAAAGAAGGGAACCATCGTCGGAATATCATCAGCCGCCGGCTACCGGGGACTGCCCGGAAGAAGCGGATATTCTGCTTCCAAGTTCGCGCTTCAGGGATGGCTCGAAGCTCTTCGTACTGAATTGATGGATTCAGGAGTTCATGTGATGTGGGTCTCGCCGGGATTTACGACCTCCAATATTCGCAATGTGGCTTTGAACAGCCGTGCTGAACAGAAAGGCGAAAGCAAAATGGATGAAAGCAAACTGATGAGCGCCGAAGAATGTGCAGCCCATATTCTTCGCGCGATTGAAAAAAAGAAACGCGCACTGGTGCTGACCTTCCAGGGGAAAATGATTACGCTTATCAATAAATTATTTCCGTCCCTGGCCGACAGGATTGTGCATAGCGTATATTTCAAGAATGGGGAGCTGGTAAAGTAACCAAGGCTAATACACACGCATTATTCAATAATCAATAAACAATGTTCAAGGGGGAATATTTCAATTTACTTGAATATTGAGTGTTGAATATTGATCATTGAATGTTTTTTGATCTTAAATTCGCAGCACCTAAATCAAATCATCCCCGCATATTTCTACAATGGCCTTATTAACCCTCACATCTGATTTCGGTCAGCAGGATTATTTAGCAGGAGCGGTTAAGGGACAGTTGTTGCAGATCAATCCTGATTTTATCATCACCGATATTTCACACCAGCTTTCCCCGTTCAACTATCCGCAGGCAGCTTATATCTGTCGCAATGCAATCCGGAATTTCCCGCCACAGACCTATCATATCATACTGGTCAACCTGTTTGAACAAAAACCGGAACGGATATTATTCGCCTATCATAATGAACAATATATTATCTGCGCCGACAATGGATTGCTCACGATGATCATTGAGGGAAAACCGGAAATGGTGATCGGATTACTCCTCGACAAAAATTCAATCAAAAACCTGCTCTATTGCACCCGCGTGATTGGAAATGCCATTGATGATCTTGCGCACGGAAAATCTTTGCAGCATATCGGAATTCCGGATATTGAATTTGAAGAAAAAAATCACCTCAGGCCATTGCTCGGCGAAAACTGGATGGAGGGACAGATCATTTTCATCGACAATTTTGAGAATGTAGTAGTGAATATCACCAGGGAAGAATTCGAGGAACAGCGAAGAGGAAGAAGCTTCCGCATCGTTTTTAAAAGAGATGAGGTGATCGACAAGATCAGTGAAACCTATGCCGATGTACACGCAGGGGAGAAGCTGGCCATCTTCAATTCCGCCGGCTACCTTGAGATTGCCATCAACAAAGGAAATGCTGCCGGTCTGTTCGGACTCCAGGATTTTACGGAGAGATCGGTGCAGAACAGGTTGTTTTATCAGACTGTGAAGGTGTATTTTGAATAGTTGAGACAGCGGTGATTAGTCATTGAGTCAGTGGGTCAATAAGTCAGTAGTCAGTCGTTGATAAGTAATCCTAAATGTATAAATATTTACTGAGCCTCTGACTACTGACCAATGACCATTGACTCATTGACTCCTTACCACATTGACTAATAACTACTGACTTTCCTCAAATTTCTCGTTAAAAGAACAGCTTATTCTTCATCATTATTTCCATACCCTTATATTTGCCATTCTTTAAACCAACGCTTTATGAATTTTAAGAGAGTGAATAATATTGTCGGATGGGTTGTATGTGTGATTGCCTGTACGGTTTATGTGATGACGATGGAAGCTTCGGGCAGTTTCTGGGATTGCGGAGAATTCGTATCCAGTGCTTATAAACTGCAGATTCCCCACCCGCCGGGTGCACCCCTGTTTGTGATGATGGGAAGATTTTTCATCATCCTCTTCGGCGATAGTCCGCACACTGCTGCCCGTGGAGTCAATTTCATGAGCGCCATTGCCAGCGGATTCACTATCTTATTTCTATTCTGGTCAATTACTCACTTTGCGCGAAAGATTATTCAAAAAGGAAAAGAGGAACTGACCAGCCAGCAGATTTTTACGATCATGAGCGCCGGTGTCGTTGGTGCACTTTGTTATACTTTCTGTGATTCTTTCTGGTACAGCGCTGTGGAAGGTGAAGTGTATGCTTCTTCAGCTTTTTTCACAGCCCTGGTTTTCTGGGCGATTTTGAAATGGGAGCACGAAGCCGATAACCCCGGTGCCGACAAGTGGCTGATTTTTATTTTTTATATGATGGGGTTGTCGATCGGTGTGCACCTGCTAAACCTGCTCACGATTCCGTCCATCATCATGGTATATTATTTCAGGAGGTATAAAGTCACTCCGGTAGGAACCATTCTTGCATTCCTGATCGGCTGTGCCCTTACCGGTCTGGTTTTGAAATTTGTTATTCAGTATACGATCAAGGGCGCCGGCTGGTTTGATATCAAATTCGTGAATGATCTTGGCATGCCATTCTTCAGTGGCTTTGCCGTATTTTTCATTTTGCTGATCGGGTTGCTCGTTTTGGGAAT
>DATJWE010000117.1:0-9594 GCA_035501475.1 Puia sp.
GCTGTTAATTCCCATAATGGTAGTTGTGTTTTTTTTCCCTGGTTTTTTTGTTCATATTATTGCCGGCAGTAAGTATCCTGAGACCATTCCCATCTTAAGAATTACCACCTTATATTGCCTGATTATGCCATTCGGACGCCAGTTCGGAACAGCAATAGATTCTATAGGGAAGCCTTATATTACTTTTACGTTGATCCTTTTATCGGCAATTTTTATTCTTGTGTTGAATTTTATATTGATCAAACAAATGGGAATTATGGGAGCCGTATATGCATCGCTTATTGGCAACACGATCGCTGCCATTGCAATGCTGATCATATTATATAAACTGCTGGGTGTCCGGTTTGTCAACGCGTTTAAATATGCTTCCAAATTTTATCCTGATTTTTTTCGAAGTTATATCAAACCGGTTTTCAGCAAATGAGCGAATCATGGTTATTCTGACAATGATTCAGATGGTGGTCAGCCGGCCAAACCAGGTGAATAATTCCTGGTTGCGTGACAGGATTCTTTCATTTGATTTAGGAAAACGATAATGTTCTAAGTTATGCGACCCGTAAAAAAACTCTTGAAAAAAGCGTTGGGCCTGGATCCGATGGCCAATGTCAAGCCATTGAAAAACCTGGTCTATATCGGGTCCAAATATCACGGATATACTATTCCCCCAAATATTATCAAGCGTGATTCCATCTGTTATTGCATCGGGGCGGGCGAGGATATTTCTTTTGATACAGAGTTGAAAGTATTGTATGACGCAAAGATTTTTATTTTTGATCCCATGCCCGAGGGTAAGAATTATTTCGTCAAACTGAAAGAATATACCCGAAACGGAAAAGTGATGACAATTGAAGGAGAAAATTCATTTACCTACAGGATCAATTCTGAACAACTGGATGATATGGTATATGTGGAAAAAGGAGTTTGGGACGAAGCGACTACCCTGAGATTTTATGCTCCCAAGCTGGAAGACTATGTTTCTCATTCTGCGTATCTTTTCAAGTCCTCGGATAAATTTATTGATGCACCGGTGGATCGGCTGAGCAACTTTATGAAATCCTTCGGGCATCAGTCGATTGACCTGGTGAAAATGGAAATTGAGGGGGCCGAATATACCGTTCTTGATACCATCGTCAGAGATCAGTTAGATGTGAAAATAATTGTGGTTGAATTTGATGAGGTTTTTCATTCGAACGGATTGAAGTTCCTGTACAGAATCAAAAAAACCAGTGATGAACTTGAAAAAGCCGGTTGGATCCTGGTCCATTCCACACCCATGTTTAAACGCACTTTTATCCGACAGGATTTATATCAGCAACTAAAAGCTGCCGAGTAAAGTTTTTTGTACATGCCGGAGCCGTAAATTATCCTGCCAGGTTCCCTAAAATCAGTTTCTTCATAGTTTTATCTTTATTAATATGCTGTTAATCAATAGCCTATGTTAGGCCTCCTCAGACTTAAAAAAAATTGGGATTTCATTCTTATAAGGGGTCTGAATATTTAAAAAATAGATAGTTATTTATTATATTTAGTATTCAATTCTGGTTCTAATTCAATCCTAAAAAAAGCCTCGAACGGTTGGTTGGGCCCGCACCCGACTTTTGATTTAGTAGTGAAAGCATGACCTATTCCCAAATCAGCTATGGATATTTCTGTAGATAGAACTTATTTGCCCCGTGATGAAAAGGAATTATCTGTTCATTTTCTTTTCGAAAAGCAGCAAAACCTTACCCCGGATGCGATAGCCGTTTGTTTTGGCACGCATCAACTCACTTATCGTGAATTAAATCATAAGGCTGATATTTTTTCAAAGAGCATTTCCGCCCTTTTCCCCCAATCTCCGGTTGTGGGAATTAGCACTACACGAAATATAGAAATGATTGTTGGCGCATTGACTATCCTGAAATCAGGAAAGGCCTACTTGCCGCTTGATCCTGATTATCCGAAAGATCGCTTGCAACAAATAATAAACGATTCCGGGATAAACTGCTGTTTGTGTACCAGAGAAGACGCGCCATTATTCGAGTCTTTAGGAATTAAAGCTGTGTTATCGGATGAGGTGGCCCAGATAAATGAAAACAGGGATATAAAACAGGGAGCTGCAGGATCCCTGGCTTATGTGCTGTATACTTCGGGATCAACAGGTAAACCAAAGGGAGTTTGCATGGGACATTCTGCCCTTGTAAATTTACTTACCTGGCAGCAGAAACATTCGAAGGCAACGACGGGGTCACGCACTTTACAATTTGCTCCCTTGAGTTTCGATGTTTCTTTTCAGGAAATATTTGCTACGCTGAGTACTGGAGGAACCCTGGTTTTGATTGAAGATGATCTGCGTCTGGATCCGAATCGTTTGCTCCATTTTATTGAAGAGCAGAATATCAACAGGATTTTCCTGCCCTTTGTTGCGCTACAATACCTTACTGAAGCTGCAGTTTCCGAACAATATTTCCCACAATGTCTGACTGAAGTGATGACTGCCGGAGAGCAACTGAAAATCACACCCCAGGTGATTCGTTTTTTTTCTGCACTGCCGGACGTAGTCCTGTACAACCAGTACGGACCCACAGAATGCCATGTTGTGACAGAGTTGAAACTTGAAGGTAATCCTGCCGCCTGGCCGGCTCTGCCATCGATAGGGAAACCTATAGACAATACAGCCATCCTGATCCTTGACGAAAAAATGAATATTCTTCCTGCAGGAGAAACAGGTGAACTCTGTATCAGCGGAAAATCTTTGGCGGAAGGATATCTGAATAAAGCGGAGCTGACATCGCAGAAATTTGTGAACCTGGAAAATCAGGATGGAACTTTTTTACACATATACAAGACCGGGGATGAAGCACGGTATTTGGCAGACGGGAATATCGAATTTCTAGGACGAAAGGACGACCAGGTGAAGATCCGTGGATACCGGGTCGAACCGGGTGAAATAGAAGTATTGCTAAGTAAACAAAAAGGAATTCAACAGGCCATCGTCGTTGCACGCGAAGATGTGCCAGGTGAGAAACGCCTGGTTGCCTACCTGGTTTCATCTGACGATAAAAAAGATTTGTCACCAATAAGACAGGCGGTTGCCAAGCACCTGCCGGATTACATGATGCCCTCGGCCTTTATCTGGGTAAATGATTTGCCTAAAACCACCAGCGGGAAGATTGATAAAAAATCTCTTCCGGCACCGGATATGAAACGACCTGATCTGGCGGTGATTTATAAAGCACCAACCACTCATATAGAAAAAATAATTGCCGGCTTCTGGACTTCTTTCCTGCAATTGGACAGGGTTGGTGTGGATGATAATTTTTTTGAGCTTGGGGGAAACTCGCTTCTTGCCCTGAAGACAGTGGCTAATTTAAAACAGCAATTCAATTATTCACTTCCCATCACAAAACTCTATCAGTATCCCACAATCGCCGGAATTGCAGGCTGGCTTGGTGGAACCGGCGCCACTTCCTCACGTCCTTCAAAAAAACCAGTTAGTTCGGATAGTCATGGCCGTGATATTGCAGTAATTGCTATGGCAGGACGTTTTCCGGGAGCAAATACCATCGATGATTTCTGGACTTTATTGCGGGAAGGCAGAGAAACAGTTTCTTTTTTTTCGAAAGAAGAACTGGATCCTTATGTACCGGCTGCTGTAAAAAACGATCCTGATTATGTCCGTGCGAGGGGAATTCTTGATGATACCGGGAAATTCGATCCTTCTTTTTTTGGAATTAATCCTAAGATGGCCGCCTTGATGGATCCGCAACAAAGAATTTTTTTGGAAATCGTTTGGGAAGCGCTGGAGAAAGGCGGATACCTTCCGGGATCTTACAATGGATCGATCGCAGTATTCGCCGGATCAGGCAATAATTCTTACTACCTGAATAATGTACTTACCAACAAAGAGCTTGTCGACAGGATGGGTAGTTTCCAGGTGATGACCTTCAACGAAAAAGATTATGTCGCTTCAAGGACTGCCTATCATTTAAGTCTCAAAGGTCCTGCTGTCAGTGTGTACTCAGCATGTTCGACTTCTCTGCTTGCCATTGCACAGGCCGTGGAAAGTATTAGAAACGGGCAATGCGATCTGGCGCTGGCCGGAGGTGTGGCAATAACAGTTCCGATCAAGAGCGGTCATATTTATCAGGAAGGCGCCATGTTAAGCAGGGATGGTCATTGCCGGCCTTTTGATGCTGATGCAACGGGTACGGTATTTAGTGATGGTGCCGGAGTGGTACTGTTAAAAAGTAGGGCAGATGCCGAAAGAGATGGTGATATAATTTATGCACTGATCAAAGGTGTGGGAATAAATAATGATGGCGGAGGCAAAGGAAGTTTCACCGCTCCCAGCGCTGAAGGGCAGGCCGGAGCTATACAAATGGCTTTGGACGACGGGCACGTGCTTTCTTCTTCCATGAGTTATCTCGAAACCCATGGAACGGCAACTCCTCTCGGTGACCCGATTGAAATTGAAGGACTCAATCTTGCGTTCGGCCCACAGGAAAAAAAGCAGTACTGTGCATTGGGTTCTGTCAAAAGCAATCTGGGGCATCTGACCGCAGCGGCTGGTGTGGCAGGCCTGATAAAAACAACGCTGGCATTATATTATAAAAAAATCCCGGCCTCCATTAATTATTCACGCCCGAATCCAAATATTGATTTTGCGAACAGTCCTTTCTATGTCAACGCTGAATTGAGTGACTGGAAGACTCAGGGAAAAAGAACCGCCGGGGTAAGTTCATTCGGCGTCGGGGGAACAAATGTCCACGTTATTCTTGAAGAGTATGAAAACGAGAGGAAAGATTTATTCGATGGCCGTCCGGTTCAGTTGGTATCTTGGTCGGCCAGGACATCAACTAGCAGAGATGCCTATGCGAAAAAGCTGGCTGCATACCTCGAAGCCAACCCTGAAGTTCGCATGGCAGATATCGCATATGCCTTACAGTTATCCAGGCAGGACTTCAACTGCCGGAGATTTGCAGTTGTTTCGGACTCCAGAGAACTATTGCAAAAACTGAAATCCGGTGCTGTACTGCCGACTGAATCCAAACAGTTGGACGAAAAAATTAATGAGGCAGGGTTCATGTTTCCCGGGCAGGGATCGCAATATGTGAATATGGGAATCGACCTGTATAAAAATGAACCGGTCTTCCGGCAGGCCGTTGACGATTGTGCTGAATTGCTGATTGAAACCATGCATGAGGATATCCGTCAGATTATTTATCCGGGGAGGGCAGATGCAGAAGCCGAAAAAAGAATCAACAATACTTATTATACCCAGCCCGCCCTGTTTGTGATCGAATATGCGATGGCAAAGCTTTGGATGAGTTGGGGTGTGCAGCCTGCTGCATTCATAGGTCACAGCATCGGTGAATTTGTTGCGGCGCATCTTGCAGGTATCTTCAGCCTGAAAGACGGGTTGAAATTAATTGCAACACGTGGCCGGTTGATGAGTGAGTTGCCACGCGGAAGTATGCTGAGCGTGAGAGCCGCTCATGAAAAAATTATTCCCCTGCTTCCGGAGGAATTGTCTCTGGCTGCCGTCAACAGTCCATTACTGTGCGTGGTAGCAGGTCCTGCAGACTTAGTCGCAAACTTTTCAAAACTCCTGGAAGAGAAAGGAATTCCAAATAAGCTGTTGCATACCAGTCATGCATTCCATTCGTCAATGATGGACTCCATTGTTGAACCATTCGAGGAGCTCGTCAACTCAATTAAACTAAGCATTCCCAGAATTCCCATCGTATCTACAGTTACCGGGAAATGGATGACCGATGCGGATGCAGTTAATCCTTCTTATTGGGCAAAGCATTTAAGGTCAACTGTGCGCTTTTCAGATGCGGTGATTACAATGTTGGAAGACAATAACCGGCTGATGCTGGAAATGGGTCCTAGAAATGTGGCTGCCACATTGGTGAGGCAACATCAGTTTAAGAAACCTGTCGTGGCTGTCTCTACACTGGATCCCGAAGAAGGGCAGTCTGACTATTATCCTCTTCTTAAAGCGGTGGGACAATTTTGGTTGAATGGACTTTCTTTCGATTGGAAAAAATTTTACGCCGGGCAAAAAAGATTCAAACCGGATCTGCCTACTTACGCTTTTGATCAGATAGAGTGCTGGGTTAACCCGGGTCTGCCTGCAGAAAAAAACACTGATATTTTGCAGATTTCAAAAAATCAGGAGAGTCTTCATGCAGAAAATATTTTGCCTCAAAATAAACTTATGAGAAAAAATACACTGATTGAAAAAGTTAAAAGTATTTTGGAGAATGCTTCTGGGATTGATATGGACGGCGTCACGCCTGATATGAGTTTTATTGAGATCGGATTTGATTCTTTGTTGCTGACACAGGTTGCCCTGAATCTTAAAAAAGAATTCAGCCTTCCCATTACATTCCGTCAATTGAATGAAGAATATGGCAACCTCAACTTGTTGGCAGAATATCTTGATACGAATCTGCCACCGGAACAATTTCAGCCATCGGTTCAACAAGTAACTTCCCCTGACACAACGGGGCAATTGAGAATGGATAAACTGATGTCGGCACCTGTACCAACAGGCAATCAGAATACAGTGATCGGCCTGATCTCACAACAAATACAATTATTGGCGCAACAGATAGCTTTGCTGCAGGGAACAAGTGTAGTTCCAACTCCAACTCAACCTTCCGCAGTTCAAAAAATTTCCAGTCCGGATCTGACTCCTGAGGAATCGGCTGAATTAAAAAAGCCTTTCGGCGCTTTGGCACGTATCGAACGACAATCATCAGGATTGAACTCAAAGCAGCAGGCCTTTCTCGATAATTTTATCAGGAGGTATACTGAAAAAACAAAAACAAGTAAAAATTATACCCAGGAGAATCGAGTGCATATGGCAGATCCGCGAGTGGTTTCAGGATTTAAGCCGTTGATAAAAGAAATCGTGTATTCGCTTGTGGTGAACAAGTCACAGGGTTGCAGGCTATGGGATATTGATGGCAATGAATATATTGATGCACTGAACGGATTCGGATCGAATATGTTGGGATATCAGACGGACATCATTAAAAAAGCGCTCCAGCAACAAATTGAAAAGGGCTATGAATTGGGTCCACAGCACGAACTGGCAGGCGAAGTATGCAAACTGATCTGTGAATTTACCAATAGTGATCGTGCGGCATTATGCAATACAGGTTCAGAAGCAGTCCTGGGCGCCATTCGTATTGCACGAACAGTAACAGGAAGATCGACCATTGTTGCATTTGCAGGTTCCTATCACGGGATAGTAGATGAAGTGATCGTTCGCGGAACAAAAAAACTTAAATCTTTTCCGGCCGCTCCAGGAATCATGCCTGAAGCTGTCCAGAATATGCTCATACTCGAATATGGAACAGAAGAGAGCCTGAAAATTATCAGGGAAAGGGCTCATGAACTTGCTGCCGTGCTGGTTGAACCTGTGCAAAGCCGCAGGCCGGAATTTCAACCCGTTGATTTTTTAAAACAATTACGACAGATTACTGAAGAATCAAAATCTGCCTTAATATTCGATGAGGTGATTACTGGATTCAGGATGCATCCCGGGGGCACGCAGGCCATGTTCGGGATTCAGGCCGACCTGGGCACTTACGGAAAAGTTATTGCCGGGGGCATGCCTATCGGGGTGATTGCAGGGAAAAAGCAATTTATGGATGCGCTTGACGGAGGCTTCTGGCGTTATGGCGATCATTCTGTTCCGGAGGCCGGGGTAACTTATTTCGCCGGTACTTTTGTTCGTCATCCGCTCGCTCTTGCTGCATCGAAAGCGTCTTTGGAATACATGAAGGAAAAAGGCCCCGGCCTTCAGCAGGGTATAACGGAGATGGCTAAACGCCTGACAGATTCCCTGAATATCATTTGTATGAAATACGGGTTGCCTTTGTATGCGGCTCAATTTGGGTCTCTCTGGAAGCTCAAGTTTAAGGAAGAAATCCCTTACGGAGAACTAATATTTGCGCTGTTGCGCGAGAAAGGAATTCATATATGGGACGGATTTCCCTGCTTCCTTACTGCCGCACATACTGATAAGGAAGTGGATATCATCATTGATAAATTTGAAGAAAGTGTAATTGAATTAATTGACGCGGAATTTTATCATTCAATAAAAGATAACGGGAGGGTCAGTACGGAATCCGGGAATATATTGTCCGACGCACCGCCGGTTCCCGGAGCAAGACTGGGTCGTGATAAAGATGGCAACCCGGCATGGTTTATCACTGATCCCAATCGTCCCGGAAAATATATGCAGGTGAATTAATAAATGACTGCTGAAAACAAAAATATTATCAACCAGTTGCAACCTGTCGAATTTAATCCTTTCGCAGGACCTGAAATTATTCGGGTTATCCCTGTTATTGAACCCCAGTTGGAGATTTGGATATCCTGTTTGATCGGAGGTCCTGATGCTAACCGCTCGTATAATGAATCTGTATCACTCCGGCTCAAAGGAAAATTTTTCAAAGAGGCCATGGAATCGGCTTTACAGGATCTTGTCAGTAGACACGAAGCCCTTCGGTCTGCCTTCAGTGCAGACGGCAAGCAGATCTGCATTTTCAAAGAACCGCCGTTTCATCTGATTTATCAGGATATCTCTGCAAAAAGTATAGCTGATCAGGAGAAATTCATTTCAGATTTTTCAAAGCAGGATGCACAAACTGCATTTAATTTATTGGAGGGGCCGTTGTTCCGGCCTGCCTTGTTTAAATTGGGAGAAGAAGAACATTACCTGACCCTGACGGCACATCATATTGTGTGCGACGGGTGGTCGCTGGGTATTATGATGCAGGATCTGGGCAAGCTGTATTCAGCATATGCGCAGGGAAAAACGCCGGAACTCGCACCGGCAGTGAGTTTCAGCAGGTATGCCCTGGATCAGAATAAATTTTATCAGAGCAGTGAATATAAACAGATCGAACAATACTGGATTGATCAATATAAGAGCGAAATACCTGTTACCGATATTCCTACGGATTTTTCCAGGCCGCCGGATCGCACATATAAAAGTCATCGCGATGATTATTCTTTGGATCCGGAACTGGTTTCTTCTGTAAGAAAAATGGGAGCAGCATCGGGTTGCAGTTTCGTGACCACCCTGCTTGTCGCTTATGAAGTGTTGATACATCGCCTGACCGGTCAACAGGAAATCGTACTCGGACTTCCTGCAGCAGGGCAATCGGCCACAGGAAATTACGGTCTCGTTGGTCATTGTGTCAATCTGCTTCCTTTGCGTAGTCATCTCAACACAACACAAACCTTTCTTGAATATTTAAAACAACGCAAGGCGGAAATCCTGAATGATTATGATCGTCAGCAACTCAGTTTTGGCAGCCTGCTGAAAAAATTAAATATCACACGCGACGCATCACGGGTTCCCCTGATCCAGCTTGTTTTTAATATCGATATGGGCATGGATGATGGCGTGGAATTTTATGGACTGAAACATTCCCTGATATATAATCCGAGAGATTATGAGACGTTTGAGATTTTTTTAAATGTGAGTGGCAGGGGAGATGAGGTGGTGCTGGAATGGTCGTACAATACGCAGTTGTACAGAGGGGAGAGGATAGAGGGCATGATGAGGAGTTTTGAAGGGATGCT
>DATJWE010000118.1:0-69717 GCA_035501475.1 Puia sp.
CTATAACTCTTCCTACCAACACGGTTTCCCTGAACGGATCAAAATCATATGACCCGGATGGAATTATATCCATATATGCATGGACCCAAAATTCAGGACCCGCTGCTTCAACTTTGACAAATGCAGCAACCGCTACGGCGACTGCTTCAGGGTTAAAACAGGGAACTTATATTTTTAAACTCGTTGTCACTGATAACAATGGCGCGACAGCAACAGCATATGATACGGTTACTGTTAATCCTGCAGTCAACCTTCCACCCATTGCTAATGCTGGTGCATCACAAACCATCACATTACCGACCAATAGTGTAACCCTTAACGGAAGTGCCTCAAAGGATCAGGATTCTACAGGAAACATTGTAAGCTATAGCTGGACACAAAGTTCCGGCCCTTCAGCTGCAACGATTGCAAACCCTGCAGGAGTTACAACCGCCGTAAATAATCTGGTACAGGGAGTATATGTTTTTAAACTGACGGTTACAGACAATGGTGGAGCAACAGCTTCAGATACCGTAAGCGTTACTGTGAATGCTGCTGCAAATCAGCCGCCCGTAGCCAATGCAGGTGCAAGCCAGACTATTACACTCCCCCTCGATTCAGTTACCCTTAACGGAACTGCTTCAGCCGATCCGGATGGTACGATTGCTTCGTATAACTGGATTCAGGTTTCCGGTCCCTCCACAGCTGTCATTACTAACGGTAACACAGCTACGCCGAAGGCAGGCAGCTTGCAGGCCGGTGTATATGTCTTCCAGTTAACCGTGACTGATAATAAGGGAGCTACCGGTAATGCACAGGTGAAAGTTACAGTGATCAGCGCCGGAAGTCTGCCCCCTGTTGCTAATGCAGGCGCGGATCAGACAATCACGCTGCCCACAAATACTATAACCCTGAATGGCAGTGCATCACAGGCTCCGGCCGGAAGCATCAGCACGTATAGTTGGACAGAAGCTTCAGGACCCGCCGGTGCTACCATTGCATCACCCGGAAATGCCGTCACTGCTGTAAACAATCTTGTTAAAGGGGTTTATATCTTCAAACTCACCATTACTGACAATACCGGAGCTACTGCTTCAGATTCAGTAACCGTAACAGTCAACGCTGCACCTAACCAGCCGCCTGTTGCAAATGCAGGAGCAAGTCAGACCATCACGCTGCCTGTTAATTCAACCGGACTTGATGGATCGGCATCCACAGATCCCGATGGCACAATTGCTTCATACAGCTGGACTGAAATTTCAGGTCCTTCCACTGCAACCATTACTAATGGCAACACAGCCAAGCCCACGGTGAGCGGATTACAGGCAGGGCAATACGTGTTCCAATTAACCGTAACCGACAACCAGGGCGCTACTGCAACAGCACAGGTAAAAGTTACTGTGGCTCCGGCAATCAATCAGCCTCCGGTTGCTAACGCAGGTCCTAATCAGACCATCACTCTACCGACAAATTCAGTGAACCTGGATGGTACGAAATCGTATGACCCGGATGGAACAATTGTATCTTACAGTTGGGCCAAGATTTCCGGCCCCGGAGCTATCACGATTACCAATTCCACCACAGCTACCCCGACAGTAGTTGGACTGGTAGCAGGACAATATGTTTTTGAACTAACTGTAACTGACAACAGTGCCGCAACTGCAAAAGCACAGGTGAACATTACGGTAAACGCAGCGCCTGTTGGTCCCAATCAGCCGCCGGTTGCTAATGCAGGAATTAACCAAACCATTACTTTGCCGACAAATACAGTGGCCCTGGATGGTACAAGATCCTTTGATCCGGATGGAGCGATTGTAGCTTATAGCTGGGCCCAGGTATCAGGACCTAGCACGGCAACTATTGCCGGGGCAACTTCAGCCACCTCCTCTGTAAGTGGATTGATTGTAGCAGGCCAATATGTTTTCGAACTGACTGTAACCGATAATAGCGGTGCCGCTTCGAAAGCTCAGGTGACCATCACCGTTGACAATGCGACTACCCAGCCCATGGCTCCGATAGCCGATGCGGGGCAGGATACGACTATCGCTCTTCCGGCCAGCATAGCGATACTTGATGGAAGCGCATCCAGCGCTCCGGGCGGAAGCATTTCGAGCTACGAATGGCAGGAAATCAGCGGACCTAATTCCGCAACCTTCTCTTCATTCAGCAGTGCAGTGTCGACAATCAGTGATTTAATTGTGGGTGACTATATGTTCCAACTGACAGTTACCAACAGCAACGGGGTATCAGCATCTGCAACAGTAAAAGTCAGTGTGATAAATACACTGAGAGCATCCGAACAAATAGTACTGTATCCGAATCCGGCGCATGATGTGATAAACCTGCGACTCATCAGTGACAGTACGGGTGAAGTTAAAGTGAACATATTCGATATGAATGGAAGACTCGTGAACGGAACACAGATGCAAAAACCACAGAGTTATATGGAGACATCCCTGAACATTTCCCGATTAGCGGGTGGCACATATGTTCTCCAGGCCATTATCGGCTCAAACAAAACAATGATCGCTAAGTTTATTAAGCAATAACTACGGTTTCACAATCAGGATAAACAAAAGAGTGGCCTTCTGGTCACTCTTTTGTTTATAGAAAATCCATATCAAATCAGAAATTCTGCTGGTTGAACCTCCGGGGTATCAGAGTACCCCGGAGGTTCATCATTATTGGCTTTAATTCCAAACTACAACAATTTCTATCTTTGATATAAATAAATCAGATTGAAAAAGATTGAAAAACCGGCCGAGGGAGAATTTGCTCCTTATGCAATGATGTATATCGGGCTTTTGCCAGACGACAGGAATGTTTTAAAACATCTCAGGAACAATTTGAAAAGTACCAAAGAGCTTATTGGTTCACTTTCGGAAGAGCAATTACTCTATCGGTATGCCGAAAACAAATGGACCATAAAAGAAATTGTCTCGCACATCGTTGACGACGAACGGATTTATACCTACCGAGCTTTACGATTTGCCAGGAACGACAAAACTGAACTGCCTGGATTTGAACAGGATGATTTTGTGCGGTATTCAGGAGCCAATGCTCGTTCCATAAAAGATATTTTGAAGGAATATCGGGCTGTCAGAAATTCTACTCTTGCTTTTTTTAACAGTCTGGAGAAAAAAGCATTGACAAGATCAGGAGTCGCAAATAATCATGTGATGAGCGTAAGGGCTGCAGCATATCATATTGCAGGTCATGAACTGCATCATATAAATATTATTAAAGAAAAATATTTAGGTCGATAAGGATTGGCTCTACATTCTGCAACACCCCGACGACCATTATTATATATCGAAATATCATTAAGTAATTATGAAAACCATAATCATTACTGGCGCCAACGGCAATCTCGGCGCGGCTACAGTAAAAAAATTCCTGGATGGAAATTATAAAGTCATAGCTGTGGATGGGAAAAATGATCAGCTCAGCTTTGCATCCGGTAGTCAAAATTTCGAATTCAAACAGGTCGACCTGACTAATGAACAGGAAACAACCGACTTTGTAAATAATATTATTGAGCGATATAAAAAAGTAGATTGTGCTTTCCTGCTCGTAGGCGGCTTCGCCATGGGCAATGTAGCTTCTACGACAGGCACAAATATTCAAAAACAATTTGCGCTGAATTTTGAAACTGCTTATTTTGTTGCCCGCCCGCTGATCACACATATGCAACAAAATAGATACGGGCGACTGGTCTTTATCGGAGCCCGGCCTGCCCTCAAGCCTGCTCAGGGAAAAAACCTGATTGCTTATGCATTGTCAAAATCGCTTTTATTTAAACTCGCCGATTTTATTAATGAAGAAAATAAAGGAAAAAATATTGTAGCCTCGGTTGTTGTGCCCAGTACTATTGATACCGCATTAAACAGAAAAAGCATGCCCGACGTTGATCCTTCAAACTGGGTCAAACCGGATCAATTAGCAGACATACTTGAATTCATTGCATCTGATAAAGGAGATCCCTTACGCGAAACAATTTTTAAAGTGTATAATAATGCCTGATCTGATAAATATTTTTTAATTCCAAATGATTTTATCCGTTCGTTGTAAATCCAGGGTAAAGCAACATCCCTCCATCGACAAAAATTGATGTGCCATTCACATAGTCGCTTTCATCACTGGCCAGCCAGACAGCAACATCGCCAATATCTTCGGGCTCGCCGATCCTTTGATAAGGGATAAGTGTAAGCAGTTTATTCAACGCTTCCGGAGTATCCCATGCCTGTTTGTTGATGGGCGTTTGAATAGCGCCGGGGCATATGCTGTTGATACGAATCTTTTTCCAGGCAAATTCCTGGGAGAGGCTTTTCATCAACATCATGATGCCGCCTTTTGATGCTGCATAATTTGCATGACCTGCCCATGGAATCACTTCATGTACGCTACTCATATGAATAATTTTTCCTGCAGCTTTTGATCGTGCGGGGTCAACCCCACGCCGGAGGAATTCCCTGATTGCTTCCCTTGCACAAAGAAATTGTCCTGTCAGATTCACGCTCAAAACAAAATTCCACTGCTCCAGAGTCATCTCTTCAAAAGGAGAATCTCTTTGTACTCCGGCATTATTTACAAGAATATCTACCGTGCCAAACTGCTTGATCACGTCGGCAAACATTTTCTGTACTTCATTTTCTTTGCTCACATCACATTGTGAAGTAATTCCCTTTCCACCTGCAGCAATAATTTCAGCCAAAACTGCATCTGCTGCCTCTTTTGTTGCCTGAACAGGATAGTTCACCACCACTGAAGCTCCTGCAGCCGCCATTGATTTTGCAACGCCGGCTCCAATACCACTACTGGCCCCCGTTACGATCGCCACCTGATTTTGCAATTTCTTTACCATGTTATTCTTTTTAAAACGTTTTACATTGTGGTTACAAAGGTGGCCAACCAGGCCAAATTGAAAAAATATTAAATTCCATCGCTTTGGTCTTCGATTAAATTCATGAAATTTATGCCACTGGATGATATGATAATAAAAAAGATATTCATGAAAATAACATCCCTCCTAATAGTCTTTGGATTGATTGCCATCTGCAGCCTGATATATATTAAACTGCAGGCACAACCGGAACGTGCTGTATGGACGAAAGAAAAAGCTGCCGAATGGTACAAACAGTGGGGATGGTTAAGGGGATGTGACTTTATTCCCAGCACAGCTATCAACCAGCTGGAAATGTGGCAGGCTGAAAGTTTTGATACGGCTACTATTGACCGTGAGTTGGGATATGCCGAATCAATCGGACTTAATTGTATGCGTGTATTCCTTCATCATTTGGCCTGGGAACTGGATCCGATGGGTTTCAAAGATAGGATGAATACCTATCTCACCATTGCCGACAAACACCATATTGTGACTCTCTTTGTTTTTTTTGATGATTGCTGGAATGAAAAGTACAAGGCGGGGAAACAGCCTGCACCGAAGCCAGGTATTCACAATTCCGGATGGGTACGTGATCCGGGAAAATTATTGTATGATAATCCAGCTATCGTAAGTGAACTGGAAAAATATGTAAAAGATGTCCTGACCACTTTTAAACATGATAAAAGAATTCTTCTTTGGGATCTTTATAATGAGCCGGGAAATTCCGGATACGGCATCAAGAGTCTTTCCCTCTTGGAAAAAACATTTCATTGGGCGAGACAGGTAGATCCGGATCAGCCTTTATCAGCAGGACTTTGGAACGAGTCATTGAATGAGTTGAATGCATTTCAACTTAGTCATTCGGATGTAATCACCTATCATAATTACGAAGATGAAATACACCATCAGCAGTGTATTGATACATTAAAAAAATACGGTCGCCCCCTGATTTGTACGGAATATATGGCCAGATTGCGTAATAGCAGGTTTGAGAACATTATGCCAATATTAAAAGCACAAAATATTGCGGCTATTAACTGGGGACTTGTTGCAGGTAAAACAAATACCATGTATGCCTGGGACACTCCTGTACCCGACGGGTCAGAACCCAAGATCTGGTTTCATGATATTTTCAGGCCCAACGGAATTCCCTACGATGAGAAAGAGACTGCCTTCATTAAATCATTGACAGGAAAATAAGCTGATTTTCCGATTAATTTTAATTTTTATAGGGAACCTCCGGGGTTCCGAGGAACCCCGGAGGTTCCGGTGCGGGTTCAAAAAAAAATTTTGCCCATTTGTCCGGTTTTACAAATCTCATTCGTCGTTAAGCAGGAATATCTTCATTAAAAAAATTTAACAATGGAAAAGTTCATGCTTTTATTCAGAGGAGGCAATTTCCGTTCTTTATCTCCACAAGAGATGCAGATTCATATGCAGCGATGGTTCTCCTGGATGGATTCGCTACAAACAAAAGGGATTCTTGTCGGAAGCGAACCGCTTCAGCCAATAGGCCGACAAATTAACGGGAAAAACAAAACCATAACCAACGGGCCATTTATTGAATCAAAAGAAATGATCGGCGGTTATACAATCATTAACGCAACAAATCTCGATGAAGCAGTAGAAATTTCCAAAGGCTGTCCTATTTTAGAGATGAATGGGAATGTGGAAGTACGACCGATACAGAAAGTAGACCGCTGATTTCTCATGAGCAATCACTTCCCTTTAGAAAAAAAATCTCACAATTGTCCGGAATTGAATAATTGATTCGTCATTCTACAAAATATTCCTTATTAATTTTAAAAATTTAAAAAAATGGAAAAATTCATGTATTTATTCCGAGGAGGTATGAATGGCTCCGAATCGCCGGAAGTCAGACAAAACCAAATGGAAAAATGGAAGCAGTGGATTGATGACCTCAACAAAAAAGGGATTTATGTCGCAGGCGATCCATTGCAGCCAGCCGGGAAGCAGGTAAACGGAAAGAAAAAGGCCATCACTGATGGGCCATTCGTCGAAGCAAAAGAAATGGTCGGAGGGTATCTTATCGTTTTCGCAAAAGATATCAATGATGCAGTGGAAACTTCAAAAGGATGCCCGATTTTTAACCTCGACGGAAAGGTGGAAATCAGGCAGGTACAGAAAATGTAAATTGCATTGCCTTTCGTTCCGCTTCCATGTCTCGTGCAGATCATTCTGATATCAACCAAACCATCGACCATCTTTTTCGTCATGAATCGGGAAAGATGGTCGCTGTGTTAACCAGGCTCTTTGGGTTCCCGAATATTGAGCAGGCCGAAGATATTGTACAGGATACCATTCTCACAGCACTCGAATCCTGGAAATTCGGGAAGATCCCGCCCAACCCACAGGCATGGCTTTACCTTACTGCAAAAAATAAAGTCATTGATATCATCAGAAGAAGGCAGATCAAACATAAAATCGACAATGACCTATCCTTCCTCTTAAAATCAGAATACACTCTTACCCCTGCAATTCAGGAAATGTTTACCGAACATGAAATCAGAGACAGCCAGTTGAGGATGATGTTTGCCTGCTGCCATCCTTCTTTTTCGCAGGAAGCCCAGATTACCCTAATGCTGAATACGCTTTGTGGATTAAGTGTACGTGAAATTGCGGATGCATTCCTGAGTAACGACGAAACAATTCAGAAACGATTATACAGGACTAAAGAAAAATTGAGGAATGAAAAAATATCACTCGATTACCCAGGTGCTGACGCTATGCAGGAAAGAACCGATGCTGTACTCAGAGCGCTCTATCTCCTTTTTAATGAAGGATACAATTCTTCTCATCCCAAAAAACTGATACGGGAAGATCTTTGTGAAGAAGCCATGAGGCTCACCATCCTGCTGACTGAAAATGCAAAAACCAACCTCCCGCATACTAATGCGTTACTGGCACTCATGTGTTATCATGTATCCCGGTTTCCTGCACGAATGGACGACAAAGGATTTATTATCCTGCTGAAAGACCAGGACAGATCACGATGGAACCATTTTCTAATTAAAGCAGGTAATGAATATCTTTCCCGCTCGGCTTCCGGAGGGAATTTACATGAATATCATATTGAAGCTGCCATTGCCTCTTTACACGCCAATGCAAAGGCCTATGAAAATACAGACTGGGAAAGAATACTTAACCTCTATACACTACTGTTGAGAATGAATGACAATCCTGTCGTAGCACTTAACCGGTGCCTCGTAATCGGCGAAACAAAAGGATGTGAAGCTGCTATCATTGAACTGGAAAAAATGAAATCGCTGCAGGAAAACTGTTATTACCAAACTTCACTCGGCGAAATGTATTTGAAAAATGGAAACAAAATGGAGGCAAATAAACATTTCATCCATGCTTTGTCTCTTACTTCTTCACTCGTTGAAAAAAATTTAATCCGAAGTAAGATAAAAATGTCTGAGGAGGAATGAATAAAACGAAAGCCGCAAAATTGTATTTGCAGCTTTCAGATTTTATGTCGCGAAACTAGAAATATGGAATGATTATCGGGGTGGTCCTGGCGTTAGGTGCAGTCCATACGATTTCAAGATAATATAATCCTGAGCCCGGGCAGGATGTAGGATTGCCACTTGCATTAAGACCGTAGGTAATGGTAGAATTAATATTATCCGATCTGATAATCTGGTTTTGGCCACTCACCAGTCTGAAATCACAATCCTGGCGAATCACTTTGGGCTGTGTAATCAATGATTCGAAAGCTACTCCAAAGCGGTTGGTTCCCCATTCAGCGATTCCCGTGTTATTGCCGTCGCTATGAGTACCGGTAGTAGTTATTACAATGCCATTGCTGTAAGTAAATACACGTTGCTTCGATACATTCCATGTACGAACAGCACTATCAGCAAAAGTAACGGAGAGGCTGTCGCTAATATTATGTGTAATACTTGCGAGGGTGGCAAGGTCCTTCAGGCTTCCGCCACTGACGTTGGTCATTGTTTTGAATCCATTTAAAGTAACGGATTTCCCATCGCTCTGACGGGTAATCACAACGTTCTGTATAGCCATGTTGACTACTGCGCCTGTATCACGCCAATGAACACCCGCAGGAATGGAAATAACCACAGTACCTGTACGTGTGCGGTTTCCCCAGCAATTGGTTCCATTATACGTAATGGTGATGGTTCTGGGATCAGATGCAGTATCGAACGCTACAGCAGCATCGCAAATGATGTCGCCATTGATAGAGCTTGTTCCATTTACCCCATTGATCTGTTTAGTGCTGTTTACGGCTGTCGTACCGCCAATAGCAACAGGAGTTTTTGAATCACCGTTCGTGGTCGGTGTACTGATTAATGCAGCATTGGCATCGTTGGCAAGGTTTTCATCTTCATTTGAAACCATTGCCTGATCGTCTGCCCCCGTCTGCACATTACTTGAATTGGTAGAATTCCCATTTGAATTATCCTTCTTACAAGCAAATACCAACCCCGTGAATGCAATTGTAATAATTGCAATGCGAATAGACATAGTTGTTTTCATGTGTTGTTTTTTAGTTTTTTACGTAGGATGAGTTGAACTTCATTGGCAAACGGAAAAGAGAAGGACTTATTATCCTTAAAAAAGACATTAACAATGTTAACATTTGGTTATCCATAATATAGACTCTTCGAGCAGATATTATGAAGTATTGTAGAATGTAAATTTGAAAAACAGGGGAAATCCTGATATCATAGTAGCGCTGCGGAGCTCTCGTTGTCGTATAAATCAGCTTTTTCTTATCAGGGGAATTTGCAGGTTGGTAGGCCTGTTCTCCGGTTTGTCAAAACCCCGCCCATCCACATTTCTGCTGCCATTAAAAAGCATGTAATTATAAATATAAATCAGATCATATTCAGCAAAGACCTTTCCTGTAACGAGCACGAATAATGGAAAAGTCTTAGCCAACAGGTTTTGTGCTATATTCAATTCCCATTTGTTCAAACCTTCTGTCGGAAATTTATTTACTGCATCAGCAAAACCCTCATGTAACGGTGTAACCTCATACGCTTCATAGGCAATATAATCCACCTCATATGCCCCACTTGCAATAGGGTGTTCACCCTGAAAAACGATATGTCCTTTGATGTGAATTTTTGCCAATAATATTTTTCCAAAAGGATCAGCATTATTGTTCACCGTTAGTTCAAATTTTTCTACCGGCGAAAAAGTGAAAGTTCTTGTCAGATAAAATGGTTGAATATCGCCAGCAGAAGTTTTGTTCTGGCTTGGACGAATTTCCGGTGCAATGCTTATCCATCGTCCACCCTGGATGAATTCTTTGATTTGCTCCGGATTGATAATTTATTTTTTTCGTTATCAGGTTTTATCCCTGCATGAGAACAAATTTGATTGCTGAAAATCTTTACGATTTCTCATATCTGCATCAATGCATAGCTTCAGTCATCGATTGTTTTGACTTGTCCTTTTTATTTCTGACCATCAAAACAAATGGAATAAAAATCAGGAATAATACTCCAAGGTAAAAAAATACGTCCATATAAGAAAGCACATTAGCTTGTACGGTAACCTGATAGTCGAGTGATTTAAATGCGCTTTCCAAGGCCACATTGGCTGGCATGCCTTTGGCCATAAATCCATGCTGTAATCCCTGCAGGCGTTGTTGTACAACGGGATCGTTTATACTCAAATTGCTCACCAGTGTATTTCGGTGCAGCATATTCCTGCGAGCCATAAAAGTGGTGATGATGGCAATGCCAAAGGAACCTCCCAATTGTCTCGTCATTCCGGTAAATGCAACACCCTGTCCGATTTGTTGCCCTTTCAAAGTGCTTAACGATAAAGTAGTGATGGGTATGAAAAGCATACTCATACCGACACCACGCACGATGAGCATCCAGAAAAATGCTTCCTGTGAAGTGTCCGGGGTCAGAATCTTATATCCCCAGAAACAGAAGACAGCAAATGATAACATGCCTAACGACACAAGAATCTGCTGTGGGACTCCACGCTGCAGCATCTGCCCGATAAAAGGCATCATGAAAGCCGTAGTGAGTGCAGCAGGAACCATCAGCATTCCCGCCTGTGCTGCTGTCCAGCCCAATGTACTTTGTGTATAAATAGGAATAATAAAAGTTGATCCATATAATCCAAAGCCAAGAAGAAAAGTGAGTGCTGTACCAATGCGCAGGTTCCCGTTTCTCAATACCCGGAGTTCGACAATAGGATTACGAAATACCGATTCGCGCCAGATAAAAAAGAAAAAGCCGAGAAAGGCAATGATGCTGCAGATCGTTATGCCTGCACTGGAATACCAGTCTTCATCCTGCCCTCTTTCCAAAACATACTGCAAAGTACCTACAAAGGTCGCGAGCAGTGCAATTCCCAGCCAGTCGATATCGCCTATCGCACTTTTCTTCCCGTAATTCGGATTTCTGACAAACTGAAGTGTAAGCAAAGTCGCAATCACTCCGATCGGAATATTGATATAAAAAATATAAGGCCAGGAAAAATTATCGACGATATATCCCCCGAGCGGTGGACCAAGTGTAGGACCGACAATTACACCCAATCCATAAATAGCCTGCGCCATTCCGCGTTTCGCGACAGGATATGATTCTGTGATGATGGTCTGAGAAGTAGCAAGCAATGCGCCCCCTCCGATGCCCTGCAAAAAGCGAAAGAGAACCAGTTCCCATATGCCATGTGAATTGCCACAAAGGAAAGAGCAAATAGTGAACACCATGATGGAAACAGCAAAATAATTTCTTCTGCCAAACTGGTTGGCGAGCCAGCTGGTCATCGGGATGATGATTACATTTCCAATACCATATGCAGTAACGACCCAGGCCACTTCGGTTAAAGTAGCCCCCAGATTTCCGCGCATATCATTCAATGCTACATTTACAATTGTAGTGTCGATGATTTCGAGCAGCGTGCAAATGATCGCGGTGATCGTGATGATTACACGTCGAATGCCATATTCAACCATTGAATCTTGAGGAGACATAAAACTTCTGTTCTGCTTTTCGATTAATTATTGTCCAAATACACATCCACATTGACATTCATCCCTGGCCTCAATTGCTTTACCAGGGAATCCGCATTATTGGTAAATTCTATTTTTATCGGCAGGCGTTGAACCACTTTGACAAAGTTCCCACTCGCATTATCAGGCGGCAACAATGCAAAACGTGCACCGGTAGCAGGAGAAAATGATGATACTACGGCTTCGAAATCATGGTGAGGAAAGGCATCGGCATTGACAATGACTTTCTGGCCTACGCGTATTTTATGGGTTTGGGTTTCTTTAAAATTAGCAACCACCCAAACGTTCTGGTCCTGCACCACACTGAAAGTGGCCTGACCAACCTGCAGGTACTGCCCCACCTGGACATTGACTTTTGAAACCACTCCATCCGTAGGAGCAGTAATTACAGCATAAGAAAGTTGTAAAAGCGCATTATCAACATCTACCTGACGTTGCTTTATCATCGTCTCTGCAACGCTTATCTGCGTTGCCGTGGCATCACTTTGTGAGGCAACAGCACTGGTTTGTTTTGTCGCCTGTATTTTTTGCTCTTCCAATACCTGTAATTGCTTTTCAGCAGTTTGTTTGGCAGCAAGCGCCTGCTCATATTGCTGTTCTGTTACCGAATGATCTTTGATCAGGTTTGCATAACGGTTATAATCCTGCGTGGCGCGCCAGAGATTCACTTTCGCAGTTTCAATTTGTGCATCGACGGTAGAAATGGATACTTCTGAAGTGGCAATATTTGAACGTGCAGCGCTTGTAGTTGCTTGTGCCGAAATGAGATTGCTTTTTGCCGTGCTGAGCGCCGCTTCAGCCTCTTCCAGTTTTATTTTCAGATCACGATCATCAAGGACGAGCAATGTGTCGCCTCTCTTTACGAGCTGATTATCTTTTACTCTCACTTCTGTAACGTAGCCGGCTATACGCGGAAGAATGGGGCTGATATTGGCCTCAATCTGGGCATCATCTGTTTCGGCATGACGATTTGCATGAATAAATTTGGTTATTCCAAACCACGCGCCTGCTACCACAAGTGCTATCAGGATGATCAAAAAAACCCGGCTGCGTTTTCTGGCTGGTTGTTGATCTTTGCTGTTCGGTTTTGTTTCGTTGGTCGTTTCCATTTGATCCTTATATTTTTATTTAATTTATGGTTTCGTGTTGAATGCACTGCCCAGCATTCCTGCCTTCTGCAGCAAAGTATTGTAAGCAATGATGGCGTCGGCTTTTGCCAGTTCATTACTAAGCCAGGATTGAAGCATGGACACGTTGGCATCCAGGAGATCGGTGACGGTAACCAGGCTATTATCGTATTTATTTTTTGTGATCTTATAATTTTCATTAGCCTGGATGATGCTTTTGTCTGTCACCTCAATTCTCTTTATTGCAGAAACATAATTTTCATAAGCCTGATTGATCTGAAGCCGGATATTATCGTCAAGCAGTTCTTCATTGGCTCTTGCTTCTGCTTCCCTGGCTCTTGCCTGATCCACTTTGGCGCCCGTTTTCCAAAGAGAAGACACATTATACTGAAGACCTACTCCAAAAGTAAACGCATTGGTAATGCTGATAAACCCGGGAATATCCGCGGCAATCCAACCCGAAGTCAATGCAAGGGAAGGATAGTAATCACTCTTCGCAGATTTTATCCCGATTGCAGTTTCTTTTAATCTCACCTGCTGTGCCTGCATATCTTTCCGGTTCTGCAACGCCAATTGTTCATACTCTTCAATACTCTTCACCTCGTTAGGCAATTGAAGAGTTATTGAATCAGGTATTAATTCTGTCTTTTCGGGCAAACCCATCATCAGGTTCATGTTTACATTTGAAAAGCGAAGATTATTCTCAGCATCCACAAGAACCAATTCGATGTTGGAAGTCTGCAATGCCGCCTTGAGCATATCATTCCTTGCGAGTAACCCGTTTTTTTCGAGATCGGCAAACTCTTTATCTCTTGATCTCGATTGTGCCAGGTTTTCATTAATCAACATCACATTTTCTTTTGCCTTATACAAATTGGCAAAGGCATTAATGGCATTGAGCATGACTTCTTCCTTATTATAGTCAGCATCAAGCGTAGCGGCTTTTTCGAGATATTCTGCGGATCTTATTCCATATTGAATTCTCATCCCGGAATAGATTGGGAGAGAAAGATTGGCTATGCCATAAACAGCCTGGTCAATCGAATAAGTAGTGGGCTGATTTCCTCCACCTGATCCACCACCATTATTCGATTTGGATTCCATGGTAATATTGGGCTGTGTCAGTCTCAGGTAAGCGCCGCTGATTTTTAAATCGGGAAGCTGGTTCTGATGCGCTTGTTTTGTTGCAGCCACCGCGGCATCAATCCTGGCTTTGCTCACCTTCAATTGTTTGCTGTTTTTAATACTTAAGTCGATTGCATCTGCCAGGGAAATATTTCTTTTTTCCTGGGCGTCGAGTTTTTGCGGGCAAACAAATACAAACCATCCAATAATTCCTGACAGTAATACTTTACTCTTCATGTCAATATTGCGTTAAATAATGTTTTTAAATGAGTGCTTAATCTGTTTTTAAAAAGTTTCTTGAATTCTGCCTCATCTGTTTTGTCCAGATTGTTGAATTCTTTATACAGTTGCTGACTGATTAGCATCTGCATAGCCGTACCTGTCATTGTATTGAGGAGCATAGCTACATCGATATTTTTTTTGAAAGCTCCTTTTTTCTGACCGTCTTTGATCAGTTCACCAACAATAGTCAGGTTCTTTTTCTTCAAATTATTTACCAGTTCAACGATTACAGGGTTTTTATTGATGACCTGTTCACAGATCATGATCTTATGAAACTGCTGTGATTGAAGAATTTTATCGATGTAGTTGTCTACAAGACTGAACATTTTGTCCAGCGGAGTTATCGAATCATCCTTCAGAAGATTTTCAACTTTCATCCTGATATTGGCAGACCTCAACTCAAAAATGGCTTCCATCAGTTTTTCCTTGGAGCCGAAGTAATATGAGATCATGGCTGTATTGATACCTGCTTCCTCAGCGATATCCCGGACTGAGGTTCCGTCAAATCCCCGGACTGAAAATAAATGTTCTGCCACTTCAATCAGCTGGAGCTGCTTATCATTCAATTCCCGATTGTCTTCCACAATTAATTAAACGTTTAATTAATCGCAAAGGTAGGGTTTTGCTTTTATGATTATGATCATTTTTTCCGATCGGAACAAAAACAGCAATTCAATTCTTGTCAAACATAAAAATTTGATTGCAATAATCAGAAACCGGAGCGGCCAGCAATCTTAGAATGAAGGAAATCTTCCGTAAAGATAATAAATAAAAAAAAGAAGCTAACAGGTAGCTTCTTTATAATACAAAATGTAATGGATCAATTTTCGCTTTTCTTAGCGGTCTTTTCCCTGATGACATAAGGCGCAAACAATTTGCTAGCCTTATGCAGTTTCTTATCAAATTTCTTTTCACCAGAGCCATTCTTATACTCTGCAAGAACACCGGCCAGTTTCTCATAAATTTCTTTACGGGCTAATTTCTTGGTCAGTTTTTTTGAACTTGTTTTTTTTGTTTCCTGAGTCATATTGAAAAATATTAGGAAATTAAAGATAACATAAAAATAATACAATCTTAATATTGGCAATGTTAAGTTTTGGGGCTCCATAAAAATTATTCAAAACACTTATCTGACCTTATTTCATTTGTTTCGGTATCACTATGTTCATCACGCACAAGGCTTTAGCAAGAGGGAAAGTATTTCGTACAAAATCAGTCAACATTATTGTATTTTAAATATTCAAACTGCAAGCTCATTTATGCAACCCGCGCCGCCCCCCGCCCTTTGCCCCTTTCCAAAAGGCCAATCGACATTGCCCTGATTATTTTTTTCATCATCAATCTTATTTTCATCACTTATATAATCGACCTGGAGCAACTGGTGATCCCTGATCCGGACCATTTCCAATATCCCATCTGGCCTCCTGCAAGCCTTGTCGATCTTGTACATTGGTATGGACGGAATTTTGATCCGGTGCTTATGGCCCGACCTGCCTGGTGGCGTGCAACCATCTGGATAGATTCTCTCTTCTTCGGACCCTTTTATGTTTTTGCGATCTATGCTTATGCAAAAGGAAAAAACTGGATCCGATTCGGGAGTATCGTCTGGGCATCGGTGATGCTTACCAATGTAACTATTATTTTTTTTGAAGAAGTTTTAGGTGAACATGCTTCTCCACAATTGGTTCGCGTATTTCTTGCTAATGCGGCATGGGTAATTTTTCCACTGATCGTTCTCTATCGCATGTGGCGGTCGGTTCATCCATTTACCAGTATATCCGGGCAAACAGCTTGAGCAAGTTCAAAAATAAATACGGATCCCTTGCGCTGGTAGCCGGCGTTTCCGAAGGTCTGGGCCTGCATGGGCGAGAGCCCTCGCTGAACATGGAATGGATCTGATAATGGATGCTCGTCGCGAAGAACAATTGATTGCTGTCGCCATTGCTTTGCAGGAACAATACAAAATAAAAGTGCAGATCATTTGCTGTGATCTCGCTTCGCCGGATGCCGTAAAAAAAATCGTTGAAGAAACCGGTGATAAACAAATCAGCTTTCTTGTATACAATGCGGCAGCTGCTTACATTGGCCCTTTTCTCAATAATTCTTTATCTGCACATCAATTGATTGTTTCAGTCAATATTTCTGCGTCATTGGGACTCGTACATGCATTGGCCGGGCCGATGTTGCTTAGAGGCCGGGGCGCGATCATATTGATGACATCTCTGGCAGGCTTTCAGGGATCCGGATTTCTTACTACCTATGCTGCAACAAAAGCATTCATCAGGATATTTGCCGAAAGCCTTTGATATGAATGGAAAGAAAAAGGAGTGGATGTGATTGCCTGTTGCGCAGGGGCTACAACGACACCCAATTATTTGAGATCAGCACTGGTGAAAATAAGTTTTACAGCCCCCAGGCCACAGCCACGCGAAGCTGTAGTAAAAGAATGTTTGAGAAAACTTGGCAAAACTCCTTCGTTTATCAGCGGCCGTGGAAATAGACTGGCTTCTTTTTTTATGCAATATATTTTTTCGAGAAAAAAAGCAATCAATATCATGGGCAGCACGACACGAAAAATGTATCGCATCCGGAATTAACAGGATAAATCATCTGTTTTTTTATAAGCAATCCTCCTATATTTGAAATATGCACGAATTACCCGAATCGGATACTCATTTCACAAAACAAGATGATTCAGATGATGAGCGGCTATTGGCTTCACTTGGATACAAACAGGAACTAAACCGGAACTGGACTGCCTTTTCCAATTTTGCCATTTCCTTTTCCAGTATTTCTATTCTCAGCGGTTGCTTTACCACTTTTGCACAGGCCTGGAATAACGGCGGCCCGATCGCCATTTCCATCGGATGGCCATTGATTTCTTCATTTATTCTGATCATTGGATTCTGCATGTCGGAACTGGCCTCAGCTTATCCTACATCGGGTGGTATCTACTGGTGGGCATCAAAACTTGGTGGACCCAGGGCAGGATTTTATACGGGTTGGCTGAACCTGATCGGCCTTCTCGCCATCAATGCCTCTGTTGCCTATGGCGCTGCCTGTTTCTTAAATATCACACTTGGATTTTGTTCACCGGAATATTCATCCGGATTCCTGAAGGGCAATTACATACTGCAGCAGTTTTTTTGGTTTGTGATCATCATGGCGCTCATCACGGTAGTAAATATTTTCAGCACCAGGATACAGGCCGTTTTGAATAATATTTCTGTGTGGTGGCACGTGATTGGCGCAGCAGTAATCATCGGTGTCCTGATCATCACCCCATCCGAACACCAGGATTTGAAATGGATATTCACCAACAGGATCAACAATTCAGGTTTTACAGGCAGCGTCCTTTACTGGCCCTACATATTACCGTTAGGTTTTTTGCTGACGCAGTATACGATCACAGGCTTCGATGCCTCCGCGCATCTTTCAGAAGAAACGCAACAGGCAAACCTGTCGGCAGCCAATGGAATCTGGAAATCTATTTTTTATTCAGCTATTGGCGGGTACATCCTTTTGCTCGCATTCCTTTATGCAGCAACAAAACCGGAGATCGTCAGTTCATTCGACTCAACTATAAATCCCTTTGGAGCAGGCTCAGTGATTGCAATTCTGAATACCGCACTTACACCTGCATTATTTAAAATGGTCTTATTGATTTCCACCGCCGGGCAATTATTCTGTGCCACTGCCTGCCTGACTTCCTGCTCCCGCATGATGTTCGCATTTGCCCGCGATGGAGTAGTTCCGGGTCATAAAAGATGGGCTAAAGTGAACAAGGCCCATGTTCCTGTGAATGCAGTGCTCGTTTCAGCGCTTACGGGAGTTATCATGACACTACCTGCTTTATGGAAAAGTCCAAGAGGTATACCTACTGCCTTCTATGCCGTGGTTTCGATCGGGGTGATCGGCTTGTATTTGTCTTTTTTGATTCCTATCTGGTTGAGATGGAACACCGCAGAAGATTTCAGTCCCGGAAAATGGAATTTGGGAAAAAAATATAAATGGATGAACTTCTTTGCTTCGGTAGAGATTGTCGTCATTTCAATTTATTTTATGATGCCTTTTGAACCTGCTGCTATTCCCTGGAACAAAAATTTCACCTGGATAGCGGTCAACTATGCGCCCATTCTCGTTGGGGTCACTTTGCTATTGCTTTGGATATGGTGGCGCTTATCGGTCAGAAAATGGTTCACGGGCCCTAAAAGAACAATAGGCAATAGGCAATAAACAATAGACAATTATAAATGAGAATAATGACAATAGATGGTTTATCCTGATACATTATTCAAATTAAAATAATTCTGGTTTCTCAAACAATGCGGAATGGATTGGTTTTACTCTTCATGAGGGGATCATAAAGATGCTGCGATCAACAAAAAGCAAGGGGGATAAAATTTTCATCAACATTAATATACTCGCGGACAACATGACCGTCTTCGTACAAAACAATAAAGGATTTTCTTCCTTTATCGGTAAGCGTGCGCAAACGAAGGATTTTTGAGACGAGCTGAAGCCTGTCTACCCATGAAAACCTGTCCTGCACTTTGATAAATTCCGGGACTGAACCCACAGTCTTTCCAGATTTTAAGATATGTATAGTGGTTACCATGCCGTAATCCGTCAGGCGGGAAAAAAATGAAGTAAGCATAATGAAGTTTTTATCTTCCACAAATTACAAATAAGACAGGATAATGCAATACCATTTAAGTAGTAAAGCAGGCGGAAACGGAGATTAAGGCCTGATAACGCTTAAAAGATTCAGTAAAAATTTTGTTTTTGACTATTTTTAACAATCTGTGAGCGCATTTAAGCCATCAAAAAGACAAATTTCCTTCTTCCTGCTAATCCTGCTAGCAGCCTGTATCTGTTGCACATCAAGCGCGCAGGTGCTGAAAGCAAAAGATAAAATCGTATTTCGTGTTCTTGCTCTTGCGGAAAACGGAGGTCATCATGTGTTATATTCAAAAGCGGCTAAAATATGGCTGAACAAACTGGCGGCTGACAGCAATTTCGCCATCGACTATATTGAAAACACCAACGATATCACTGATTCTTTCCTTAGCAGGTACCAACTCTTTCTTCAGCTGGATTATCCACCCTATGGCTGGCCGGAAAAAGCAGTGAATGCATTTCAGAAATATATAGAAGAAGGAAAAGGAGGATGGCTGGGCTTTCATCATGCAAGTTTATTGGGTGAATTTGACGGATATCCCATGTGGCGATGGTTTTCTGATTTCATGGGAGGAATCAGGTTTGAAAATTATATAGCCAGTTTCGCTGAAGCAACTGTTCATATTGAAGACAGCGCATACCCATTCCTGAAAGGTGTCCCTTCTTCATTCGTGATAAAAAAAGATGAATGGTACACTTACAATAAAAGCCCACGCAAGAATGTGCATGTCATTGCGAGCGTCGATGAATCATCCTATATCCCCAATTCATCCATCAAAATGGGGGATCATCCGGTAATCTGGACCAATGAAAAGGTGAAGGCGAGGAATTTATATATATTCATGGGACATTCGCCTGACCTTTTTGATAACGAAGCCTATACCACCCTTTTCAGGAACGCCCTGTTTTGGGCGGCTGGCAGAAATAGACAATAGACAATTGACATATGCCTATTATTTAATTTGTACTCACCGAAAGAAAAATATGCAAACAAGAAATCTCAGAAATAGGATACTACTTAGTCTCAGCATTGCTTTATCCCTGTTATCATTTTCATCCTTTGGACAAAAGTATTTTAAAGCGATCGCTTTTTATTCAACCAAAGTGGAAAGGGATCATGTACAGTTTGCCCGGAATGCACTGGATTTTTTCACAGATCTTGCTTCGAAAGAAAATTTCAGTTTTGACAGCACCACTGACTGGACAAATATGAATGAAGCTTTTCTGCGCAACTATCAGCTCGTTGTTTGGCTAAACTATTTTCCGGAAACAGAAGACCAGCGAAGAGCTTTCGAACATTATATGACAAATGGAGGAGCATGGCTGGGATTTCATGTTTCAGGATACAACGATAAAGACACCCACTGGCCCTGGCTGGTTGATTTTCTGGGAGGAGCCGTGTTCTACAGCAACAGCTGGCCGCCGTTGCCTGCCAAACTGGTAGTGGATGATCCCTCACATCCTGTGACAAAAAATATTCCCTCCACATTCAAAGCTCCGATCAATGAATGGTATGAATGGAAACCGAGTCCGAGGCTGAATAAAGACATCAGGGTATTGGTGACACTTGATTCTTCCAATTATCCGCTTGGGAAAAAGGATCTGCTGACCAGTGGTGATGTCCCGGTTGTCTGGACCAATACAAAGTACAAAATGCTATACATGAATATGGGACATGGCGACAAGATATTCACTGACTCCACTCAAAATAACCTGATCAGAAATGCCATCCTGTGGCTGGGGAGAATGCGTTGAAGAAGTATAACTACCATCCTTAAACGCTGGACTGATAAAAGCGGAGAATTGCCAATCATTTATCCTATATGCCCCTATGATTCTATTGTATCCATGTGGTTAACATTTTACCACATAAATACAGATATACACAATGAAAATTCCAGGCAAGGGTTCAAAATCATAATTTCTTTATATCCTCAATTGCCTTTTCGAGATTGCACCCTTTCCCGATAACGGGTTTAAAAATATCGCCTTGTATCTTCAGGCGATCCATCGTGTTGAAGATCGAAAAATCTTTTATTTTCAATCCCTTCTTCAATTCATCCCAATGGAGAGGAGTAGAAACAGGAGCGCCGGGCTTTGGCCGCAGGGAATACGGAGCGGCAATAGTTTGAGTAGAATGATTCTGCAGAAAGTCGAGGTAAATTTTTCTTTTCCGCTTAGATGGATTTCTTATCACACTGGTGAGATCGGGAAGCTCATTATGCACCAGGTTTACAGTCAACTCGGCAAACAAACGGGATTGATCGTAGCTATAGGCAGCAGCCAATGGAATATAAATATGCATTCCGGTTGAACCGGAAGTCTTGCAATAACAGGGAATCCTAACGGAGTCGAGAACCTTTTTGACAACCTTTGCCACTTCCATCACTTCATCATAAGAGTTATTATCAGGATCGAGATCAATGACGCACCAGTCAGGATTATCAGGAGATTGAATCCGACTATGCCAGGGATTCATTTCGATACATCCCAGATTAGCCATATAAAGCAATGCAGCTTCATCGGCACACACGAGAAATTCTTTCATCTCACCATCAGATTCGCTTAAATATTTGTAGGTGGTTACCCAGGGCGCTACTTTTCCCGTAACATCTTTTTGAAAAAAACTCAGCCCCTTAATTCCGTTCGGGTGTCGGTTTAATGATTGGGGACGGTCTTTTAAATAAGGCATGATAAAAGAAGCTACTTCATAATAATAATTCAATACATCTCTTTTCGTAAGCTTTTCTGCAGGCCAGTATATTTTGGAAAGATTGGTGAATGACAACTCCTTTTTATCAATGACAAGCATCAGCTTTTCAGTATCCACTGCAAACGGAGATGAGCTCGGTTTGTTTTTTTTGGGAGTACCTGTTTGTTTCCTGGTTGTTCTTTCAGCCATTATTTATTTTTTTGTTTAGGCGACTGAATTGATACAGTCCTGGATAATTGCTCAATACTCAATCCCGACACTACAGATTTATCTTTTTTGGTGATGTCTGTTGAAAGCGCATATTCATCGTGCTTTTTCATAAGCAGCCATGAATGATCATTAATTTTTTTTGTTTGAACCAGGGCAAACTCGCCTTTCAATTTTTTTCCATGCAGGATTATTTTCAATGTTCCTTTTTTTAATTCCTGTGTGAGTAGCTTTTCCAGGTCTTTTTTATTTTGAGACTGTGCGTCAACCGGTTCATACAAACCATTATCCCATATAATTACAGATCCCGCTCCATAATTTCCGGAAGGGATGATCCCTTCAAAATCCTTGTACGCATAAGGATGATCCTCCACCATCACAGCTAATCGTTTATCTTCGGGATTCATGCTTGGTCCTTTGGGAATGGCCCAGCTTTTCAGCACTCCTCCAATCTCCAGTCTGAAATCGTAATGCAAATGTGAAGCATCATGTTTCTGAACAACAAAATGCAGCCCCTTCTCATCCGGCAACCCGCTCTCTCCGGGTTCCGGTGTATTTCCAAACTTTCTTTTTCGTCTGTATACGTTCAGGCTCATACGCTCTGATTAAAAACTATCATGCCGGATCATTTGAATAAACCGGACCGAATTTTTTTTCCTGATTTTGCTGAGGAAGACATTCCCCAGTCCTGTTCTTTTTGTTTCCCATCATCCCGAAATCAATACAAAAGAATATCAAAAAATAGATGGTATGATTTTTTAATTATTTAAAAAGACGGGTAAAGAAAAAAATTTCCCTTCGGGGTACTGGTAACTGAGAGATCGGATATGCTTACCTCACTTAGCTAATAACAGCAAAGAAAAAGGGAAATTACAGGCCCCGGAGCAATCCGGGGTTCTGTTTTCTACCTGCAAGTTCACTAATTTTTGATTTAAGAAAGAAGGCGGTGGAAATATTATTGGAAGTTTAATACCAGGCGCTTTTCAAGCGGCAAATGGATTTACGTCATGTTAGTTTTCAGCCTTTTTTGAAACTGATCTTTTTTTGGGCAATTTAGCGCCTTCTTCTCTTGCCTCGGACAAGCCGATGGCAATTGCCTGTTTGGGATTAGTGACTTTCTTTCTACTACGACCGCTTCTTAATTTCCCTTCTTTCATCTCATGCATGACTTTCTCCACCTTATGCTGGCTCTCTTTGGAATACTTTGCCATAACTTAATTTTTTTTGTTATTTAAATATTTACCTATATAATATCAAAACATTTGCCATCTATAGCTAAGGAATAGAATGTCTATCAATATTAATCGGTGACAACAAAACGATAGCCCACGCCCGATTCGGTAATGATATATTCTGAGCGCATCGTATCATTTTCGATTTTTTTTCTCAGCTGGGCAATGAATACGCGCAGGTATTGAAGCTGGTCTGTGTAAGATGGGCCCCAAATTTCTTTCAGGATGTACTGGTGGGTAAGCACTTTACCTTCATTTTTGGCAAACAGGGCCATTAATTCGTATTGTGTGGCAGTCAGGCGAAGAAATTCATTGTTTTTCTTTACAGTCCTGGACGCTAAATCGATTTCAATGTCTTTATACCTGATAACAGGACTATTCGCTTCCCGACGTGCAGGACGTAAAGCAGAGCGTATCCTGGCAAGCAATTCTCCGGTGCGAAAAGGTTTTACGAGATAATCATTGGCGCCGTTATCAAGTGCAGTTACAATATTTTGTTCATTGCTGAGTACGGAAAGTATGATCACCGGTTGTGCATACCACTGCCTGAGTTTTTTCAGGGTCCGATGGCCATCCTCATCCGGCAGGGCAAGATCAAGAATGATGAGATCAGGCAACCGGCCCGCAGCTTCGGCCAACCCTTCTCTGGAGTTTGCAGCTTCGGCCACCTGGTAGCCATTCGACAGCAAAGTAATCTCCAGCAATTTGCGCATCTGCGCCTCATCATCGATGACCAGAATTTCGGCTGTTTTCATTTTCTCACGTTATGCAAAAATTTTTTCGGCAGGTATCTTCATGACAAACTGAGCGCCACCCGTTTCACTTTTTTTCAGCGATATTGTTCCCCGGTGCGCTTCCACAAATCCTTTGACTATTGATAAACCCAACCCTGTTCCTCCGGCAGCAGAGTTTGGCAGACGGTAAAATTTTTCGAATACCTTCTCAGTTTCTTTTTCCGGAAAACCTTTTCCATTGTCTTCCACCATCATCATCAATACATCATCCAGGCAATCGGCGCTGATCATGATTCGTGATCGCTGCGGCGTATAATGAGCAGCGTTATTCAGCAGATTATACAGGACCTGTTCCATCAAACCATAATCGAGTTTAAAGAGCGGAAGATTTTCATCCATGTGAATCTCCACAACATGGTTTTCCAATTCAGTTTCCAACTGACGAATCACATCACAGACCATTTCATTGATATCACACCAGTTTTTTTGAGGTTGAATAAACCCTGATTCCAGGCGCGACACATTCAGCAGGTTCTCTACCTGCCGGTTAAGCCGGAGAGAGGCCGATGAAATTTCCGATAAGAGATTTTTTTTGTGTGATTCGGACAAACGCGGCGGACTGGCCATCAGGTTATCTGTAGCTCCGATTATAGCGGCAATGGGTGTACGAAATTCATGGGAAAGGGAATTCAACACAGTATTATACAACTGAAGCGCTTTTGCTTTTTCTTCCTTTTGTCTCGCCGCCTTCTCGTACTGCCTGATCTTGAAAGTCAACACCGCATTGATCAGAGCGATGACGAAATACATCGAAAGCATGATCTTGTCTTCCGTGTTACCGACCTGGAAATTGAAACGTGGAGCGAGAAAAAAGAAATCCCAAATCAATGCACTGAGCAATGCGGAAAGCAGCACCGGGAAGATGTCGAAGAACATGGCAACCAGAGAAAGCGTAAGCAATAATATAAAAGCGACTATTTCGGAGCTGATATAGGCAGATAAAGAAAAACATAAGGCAGATAACAGGCAAACGGCAAAGGCACTTACCCAGTATTGATTAGCCCTGCTGATCTTTCTGATTATCACAATGTGTAATTTATTTTAAATATTACTATTTTGTATATACGATAAATATAGGTTTTCAAAATGGAAAATTAAATTATTTAACCATCTTTTTATTAATAAATGTTAATTTAATAAACTATTATTAGTAAAACTGCCTTTAAGCTTCATATTTATTTTTTACTAATAAAAAAGGAAGCAACCACGCCTCCTTTTTTGGACCAACTTATAACCAAAAAATCAAAGAGTTTATTCGTGGTGGCTGGTAATTTCTTTTTCTTCAAGCCCGTTGGGTCCGGCTACCAATAAAGTACCCTGTACATATTTTTCTGCATGCTGGGTAGCATCCAGTCCTTCTTCCTCTTCCTGTATACTGACGCGCAATGGTAAGATGGCATTAATCAGTTTGAAGATTCCATAAGAAACAAAGAAGCTATAAGGAACAACGATCAACAAAGCTTTTACCTGGGTAAAAAAGAAAGAGAAATTTCCATAAAACCATCCGTCATTTCCACCCGGGTTAATGTTTTTGCTTGCGAAGAGGCCCGTCATGAGCATACCTACCATACCACCGATGCCGTGACAGGGGAATACATCAAGTGTATCATCCAGCGTGGATTTGGATCTGTAATAAACGGCGATATTTGAAACAACCGCGGCAACCACTCCGATAAAAATGCTCTGGGGTATTGCAACAAAACCTGCTGCGGGTGTGATTGCGACCAAACCGACCACAGCGCCCACACAGAATCCGATTACGGAAGGTTTCTTCCCTTTCAGCACATCAAAGAACATCCAGGAAAGTCCGGCTGCTGCAGCTGCTGTATTGGTAGTAGCAAAAGCTGATACTGACAAGCTGCTTGCAGCGCCCGCAGAACCTGCATTAAACCCGAACCATCCAAACCAGAGTAGTCCTGTACCAATCAGCACATAAGGAATATTGGCAGGAGGAATTTCTTTCTGTTCCATATGCACTTTTCTGCGTTTGAGCACCATTGCTCCGGCCAGTGCAGCGCAGCCAGCGGAAATATGCACCACTGTTCCTCCGGCAAAATCTAATGCGCCCATCTGAGCGAGGAAGCCCTGCGGATGCCAGCTCCAGTGTGCAAGAGGCGCATACACGAAGAGTCCGAACAAAACGATAAATAATAGAAAAGAAGTAAAACGAACACGCTCTGCCAATGCACCAACAACGAGACCTGGTGTAATGATTGCAAACATTAACTGAAACAATGCAAAAAGGGTCAGCGGTATAGTTGGCGCAAGACTCCAGGGCTTTCCGGAATTCACACCTTTAAAAAATAAATGCGTAAAAGGATTTCCAATCACCCCATGCACATCGGTTCCGAAAGCCAGGCTGTATCCAACAAGCACCCATAGTACACTAATGACGCCGGCAGCGATCAGGCTTTTGATCATAGTTGAGATTACATTTTTCCTGGTCACCATTCCGCCATAGAAAAAAGCGAGTCCCGGGGTCATAAGAAATACGAGAGCTGTTGCTACAATGATCCAGGCAATGTCAGCCGCATTATATTTCCCGTCATCGAAATTTGGAAGTGTGGGAACAAAAATCGCAACAAACGAAAGCAACAGGAGAATCAAAAAGGGAGCCGCAGTTTTTGAAGTGAACTTCTTGGTCATAACTGAAATGGTTTGGAATTAATAAATATTTTAATATGATTAAAAACAATGCAAAATATAAAAAAAATATAAAAAAAGTCTAAAAACACATGTATTTTAATTACTAATATTTCTTTGTCGTTCTACAAAAACACTGTTCCTTAATTGAAAAACAATACAATAAATACGTTATTCACTTTATACTTTTTTTATGCACAAAATTAAAAGCCAGTAAATAAGCTCTCTTTTTCGGCCACTCCACTAGGCAGGGATTAAATTCAATTTTGGCCAGGGCATGACAGTACGCAAACTTGTATGATTGCTTGTGGCTTCGGCGGATAAGCCGTTTGCAAATGGAACAGCCCATTTCTGCAGGACATCAAGCATTGTTTTCAACTTGTCAAACAAATTATTCTCCGGCTCCCGGATTGCTTTTTTTTGTCTGAACATTTAATTCATCCAAAATTTAATTTTATGAGCATCCTGAATTCAAAACAATTACCAGGCAAAACATTTTGCCTTTTTGCATTGGCCATTTTACTTCTTTCAAATTCAGCAAAGGCGGGACTGGACAGTTATGAGATCTATCTCAACAATAAACTACTGGTCAAGCGAACCCTGCTGGAACCGCTCGATATGCAGGCTTTGCAACTGAACCAGGCAGGCCCAAAAGATCAGTTGGTCATCTATTATTCACAGTGCAACGCAGTGAACAGAATCGGCCGGAGCAGAAGCATCGTGGCTAAGGACGAGAATGGAAACCTGCTGAAAGAATGGAAATTTCCGGACGCTAAAGGCGACCAAACGAGTATGAACATCCCCGTTAGTGAGTTAATCGATCTGGAAAAAAAATTTCCGGGCAAGTCATTAACGCTATATTATGTTGCTCAAGGAAGGCCGGCCGGTCAAATGCTTGCTTCCTTTGATCTTGGCAAAAAAAACCTATCCTATACCAGCCCTGTAAAAGAAATCTGGTTTGTCAGTACGATCATGCTTGCAGGAATTTTAAAAATCAGCTGATCACAAAAGGAAATGCAAAGAACATAGTAAATCGTCTTTGCATTTCCTGTAACTTCTTCGAAAAATAGGCAATCTACACTTCAATAATATTATCGTGAATCAATTCTGCATATAATTCTCCAACAATGTCAGGGTGATTTGATATGACCATTCGTTGATTAATTGATCCTTTATCTGTAATCTCTGCCTTCTCTTTTGATAAATCGAAATCAGCAAATACAGCTCTCCTTATCAGGCCTGCGCTTCCCGTTGCCTTGATTGCCAATCCCTGTAAAACTTTCTTTAGCGCTTCTTTCAACACATTGTGTTGAATGATTTGATCTGCGTGAAGAACATTTTCTACTCCTGGCAGCTTTTTACAAAATTCCATCGCAGGAAAAATGATCGCACCGATAAAATCCCTGTCATGACCAGTAATGACAGCATCCCGTATCAGTCCCCCACTGGCTGCAATGAGTTGAGACCGAAGTAAGCCAACTCTTACCCAGGTCCCTGTGTTGAGTTTGAAATCTTCCGAAAATCGCCCATCGAATATCATTCCTTTATTCACGTTAGAAGGGTCAGCGAATCGCAAAGCATCTCCTGTGCAATAAAAACCTTCTTCATCAAAAGCGCCTTCTGTTAATTCCGGTTGCTTCCAGTATCCGGGGAAAATATTTTTACCACGATATCTTGCTTCAAGTTTCTCTCCCAGAGGAGCCAGTTTTAATTCCATGCCTGGAACCGGAACACCCACCAAACCTGCAAAGCCGCCTGGTTCGCTTGCAAACAGTGCCGATGGGCAGGATTCCGTACAGCCCAGGGCTGTTCCAATCAACATTTTTTTCCCGGTAGTTTCTATCGCCAATTTCTCCCATTCATCCCAGAGATGCTGGGCCATCACAGCGCCGGCATAAAAGAGCATTTTTAAATTGTTGAAAAACTTTTTTTGGAGAGCCGGATCATTTTTAAAATAGGGCAGCAATGCTTCAAACCCTCTGGGTACATTAAAATAAACTGTCGGATTTCTGTCTTTTAAATTAGCCACTGTTGTAATGATCCCTTCAGGAGTTGGATTGCCATCATCTATATAGAATGAACCTCCATTGAAAAGTGCAATTCCAAAATTATGATTGCCCCCAAAAGTATGATTCCAGGGAAGCCAGTCAATAATCTCCAATCCTTCATCACGCAGAAATGGGAATGTCTGGGTAATCTGCTGCCAGTTGGTGCTAATATTTTCGTGTGTATTGATCACGCCTTTGGGCTGACCGGTTGAACCGGAAGTAAATAATATTTTTGCGATGGTTTGTGGCTGAATGGACCGGTATGCTTTCCCGACATTTTCAGTCACCGGAGTATTCAGCAATTCATCAAATAAGGTAACAGTAAGATCTTTCTGGTCTCCGGTCTGAGACACAATTTCAATCCCTTTGCCTACGACCTGCAGCGCGCCTTCGTATTTTTTTGCATCCTGCACGAAAATTAGTCCGGGATCCAGCAGATCGATAATCTGTTTTAATTTATTGAAGTCAGTCGATTTTAATGAATAAGCCGGTGAAACAGCTGAATAAGGGATACCCACATGCATAGCCGCTAATCCGATCAATGCATGTTCAATGCTGTTTTCGCTTAGAATTAGAACAGGATGTTTAGCAGACAGATTCCTGTTTAATAATGCCTGCGCCACAGGCTGCATCCTGGCCAATGTTTCTGCATAGGTCAGCTCAATCCATTTCTCCGATGCATCTTTTTTCCCAATAAATATTTTTTCGGGAGTAGTGTTTGCCCAATGCAATACTCTTTCTGTGAGGCGGTAAGGAGCGGATTCCAATGGTATGGCTGAGCGCAGAATCGTTGAACCGTCGGCACGATCCTTCCTGATGATATCCACTTTAATAGTGTTCACCTTACGATAAGCATCTGTATTATTTTTATCGATCAAGGTATATTTCTTTAATACTTATTAGACAGCTCACAAACAGTTTTGATTCCGACCGGTAAATTTATATAGAAAAAAATTCTGCACTTCACAATCGAAAGAATAATTCACGGAGATCATTAGGCCAGAAATGGAAAAATTTTTCTCGAAAGATCTTTTCATCACAACAACAAGAGAAAAAAAATTTATTTCTGATAAAAAGGTTTGCGGGGATTTTGTTTCATTCGTTCTTCAATAAGTTCCGCAAGCCATTGAAAATATTCCCCAAGAAAGGGGTCAGGTAATTTTTCCCGCATGTGGGAAAAAAGTGGCTTGTATTTCTCCCAACAGGTAGTCACGTATGAACCCAATGTTTTATCAACGAGATCAAGATTAATTAGTCTTTCTGAGACAAGAATTCCCAGCGATTCCATTTCCTGTCCAAACTGAATATACATCGACTGCTCCTGCGGAGGAAGTGCCATCAACTCTTCCCTGGTTGAAGGCATATCATGTGCATTAATGAACTGCATGAGGTCTGCAAATTCGCGGGTCTGAAACTCGCGCAATGTCTGGATGGTGAGGCGTTCGCGTCTGTCACGTGCTGCCGCCCGAACCTGTGCAATGCCAAATATAAGCCCGATAACGAACGACAGGGCAAGCGCAATATTGGCAACAAGGGCAATGAGATCATTGGTCATATACTAAATTAATAAATTATTTAAGCAGGATAATTTCTCGGATGCACCGGAACCTCTGCCTTCGTCCTGATCCGATTCAGGGACGGCACTGCCAACAGGATGGTTGAAAGAACAACCATTACAGTCCCGTTGATCAGCATCATCCTGCTCACACCAATCCGGTCAGCGCTTTTTCCGACGAGATAAGAGGCAAAAGGCTGCAATCCATAAATGATCATCATAAAAGTGCTCAGGATGCGCGCTCTTAATTCAAGAGGTGTCATCTCCTGCGCAAGGCCCATGGAAAGGGTGAACACCTGTGTTGCTCCCATGCTGGCCATGAACTGGCAGGCCATCGCCAGCGGCAGACTTTTTGAAAAAGAAAAAAGGATATACCAGGTACCAGCCCAGATTACTGCTCCACCAATAGCCAGACATGATTTCTTAATCCGTTGCACGAAGGGCAGGACAAATAGTACTCCGAACAACGCGCCTCCGCCGGCGGCCCCTACCAGTCTGCCCAATGTAGAAGCATCTCCTTTTAACTCAATCGTCGAGAATGCAGGAAGCAACTGAACGATCGACATTCCAAAAAAAGTTTGAATCGCTGCAAAAAGTATAATCAGCCTGAGCACCTTTTGTGAGTGAAAAAAAAGCAATCCCTTCCTGAACTGATCTAACCCGCTTTCTATAGTTTTTTTGATTTCGTGTTTGGAATGAATCGCCAGAATACATAAAATGGAAAACAATGTACTTATCCCGTTATACCAGAATGCAGGAGCAACCCCGACGGAAGCGATCAGCCATCCGGCAACAGCGGGACCGGTTAATCTTGTCAATTGATTTATTGTATTGTTGAGCGCAACAGCTTTCCGGATATTTCCGCTGCCTGCAATATCACCGATGAAAGCCTGTTCTGCGGTAACGTTAAACGCAGTTGCCGTGCCAAGTAAGAAAGCAAGGATATAAACATGAATCAACAGCAGGTGACCGGATTGAATGAGAAAGGCAAGAATGAATGCAAATAGCATGGTAAGAAACTGCGTGATCAACAAAATCTTTCTTCTGTCAAACCGGTCGGCGAAAATTCCAACCCATGGACCAAAAATAAAATAAGGAATCTGGGATAAAAAAGCGACAGTTCCCAAAGCAGCGGCCTTATGAGTCAACTCCCATACCACCCAGGCCTGTGCTGTTTGCTGCATCCAATCACCCAGCAGATTGACGACCTGGCCCAGCATGTATATGCGAATACCCCTGATTCTTAGCGTCGAAAAATTATCCCCGAGGGTGAGGAATCGCCTGAAAAATTTTTCTGAAGCCTTATTTTTCATTCTTCCCTTTTAAACCAGAGTTAATATAAGAAATAATAACAGCCTGATGAAAAAGGCTTGCTGGCAGATCATTTCTATTGAGTAAGTTCTATTTTTTTGCCCACCCGATTGCTACTATTGAGCATCGTTGTGTCACTCACTTGTACTGCAGGAATTCTATTGAGCATTTGAAGTTCTAAGTTCGATGTTCAAAGTGTAAAGTTCAAAGTTCAATGCTGAAAGGAATCCTTCGGGATAAACTTTAAACATTCCAACTATTCACCATTCATCAACTTTCATATGGTGCGAAATAGAAAATCAGCCGCTAATAAACAAATCGGGTTATTTGTCCAGAGTCGATTAGTAGCTTTACTGTCTAAGCCTTAAAACATGAAAGCGCATATCGAAACCTGGCTGATCAACCAACATATGAATGAAATGCTTTTGAAGAGCATTAAAGAAAATGATCTTTCTGATATAGCTCTAAACAAAGGGAGAACTGTTGGGGAACAGTTTGCTCATATTCATAATGTTCGCCTGATGTGGCTAAACGTCGCAGCTCCTGACATTGCAGATTCGCAGAAAAAAATTGAAAAAGAAAGACCCATAATGAAGGAACTGTTATCAGTAGAGCTTGAAAAAAGCGCAAAGGGTATTGTCGAATTACTTGAAAGAGGATTTACCACAGGAAAAATAAAAGGATTCAAACCTCATCCGGAAGCCTTTCTCGGCTACTTGCTCGCACATGAAGCGCATCATCGTGGACAAATCATATTGGTTTTAAAAGGGAATGGACATATTCCGGATAAAAAAATCTTATATGGATTATGGGAATGGGGAACCGTGCTCAAATAGAAAGCAGAATTTATTTGGCAATATTTATGCTGCACTTATTATGAGTAAAATGAAAAAGTTTCTTTTTTTAGGGCTGATTCTTATCAGCATAGAATGTTTTGCTTCTCATTCCAGGCACAACAATACAGGTCGAAAACAGGAGTTGAAAGATGTCAGGTGCCCCAGGCATCCGGCTCCCCTCTTTCAGATTTTTGGAAGAAAAAAAACAGTCAAATAACTGTATTCAATCAATGCGATGAAGGAGGTTTAGATGAGGAAAAGTTGAGCCGGTCAATCTATATTGTAGAAATATCTCCACACATTAAATAATGAAATATTATTTGACGAAAGATAGCTTTCGTTCAAAGCTATTACTTTTGTAAAATGGTTTTTACTTCTGAATCAATCGGTTATTGTGACAAACGGTTGCCGAAAGAAGGAGTAACTCACTAAGTTTACTTAGATCTTTCTCTGACCGACTCACCATCACAGGCGCCTTAAGGTCTGATCATTTCTAAAAACAACTGCATGTTTAAAAATTATTTCCGGGTTGCAATAAGAAATCTATGGAAGGATAAAGTCTCCGCTTTTGTCAATATACTTGGACTTTCCATCGGTCTGGCTTGCTGTATGCTCATCGTAATTTATATCCAACATGAGCGCTCATACAACCGCTTCAACAAAAATTTTGAAACTATTTATCGGGTGAAATGGGTAACTAACGTACAGGGCCAGGTGAATACTGATGCCACCACTCCCATTGTGCTTGGTCCCGCAATTGCCAAAGATATTCCGCAGATTAGCCATGTCTCAAGACTTTACCAGCGCAGCGGGCAAATGGAAGTTGCAGAAGATGGGGATAAGAAAATGTCTGCGAGAAAATTCCAGGAACAACAGGTTTATTTTGCAGACAATGATTTTTTCAGTGTTTTTAGTGTTTCTTTTCTTCAGGGTCCGGGGGATTCTGCTCTTTCCTCTCCAAATTCCATTGTACTCACTGATGAAATGGCTAAAAAATATTTTGGAGATGCAGATCCTGTCGGAAAGAGCTTCCTGTATGACAACAAAATTTTGGTTCGGGTAGTCGCGGTAGTAAAGAAAATGCCGGTTAATTCGGACATACATTTTGATTTCCTAATTTCATTTGAATCTCTTTTTTCAGTGGAAAAACCTGAAATAGCTGACTACCTGAAAACAGATTGGAATTATAATCCCGCTTATACCTATGTAATCTTGAAACAGGGTGCGAAACCCAGCCAGGTGAATGCAGCCATCAATCAATTAGTGCAGCGCTACGGCGATAAACGTGCAAAAGAACTTTACTCCGTTTCCATCGATCCGCTAAAAGATCTGCACCTGTACTCGGCCTCCGTCACCGACAACCCGAGTACGGGAAGCATTATCTATATTTATATCTTTTCCGGCATTGCACTGCTTGTTCTTCTGATCGCCAGCGTAAATTATATCAATCTGGCTACAGCCCGCTCGTCTACCCGTTCCCGTGAGGTCGGCATGCGCAAGGTGCTGGGCGCGAGTAAAAGACAGCTCATCATCCAGTTTTTAGGAGAAAACCTGCTGACAGGAACGGTGGCATTTTTGTTAGCGCTTGCATTCACCGACTTAGCCCTTCCACTGCTTAACGATCTTACGGGAAGGCAGATTCCAAGATTTTCATGGATCAACTGGTCAGGTATTTCCGTATTTGTATTTCTATTTTTCTCCAGTAGTGTCCTGGCTGGCATTTATCCGGCTTTTTTTATCAGCAGTTTTCAGCCTGTGGTTTCCATGAAAAGAAGATCCGGTGAAACAGGATCAAAACAATTACTGAGAAAAACCCTGCTTGTCACGCAATTCTGTATTTGCATTCTGCTGATTACAGGATCTGTTGTCATTTACAAGCAGGTTCAGTACCTGCACAATAAGCCTCTTGGTTTTAAAAAAGAACAGGTTGTCGCAGTTCCCCTGTTTGGCAGCGGATCCTCCAGTATTGGTTATGGAGTAGATATCGCCATGCGCCAGCGAATGAACCTTTTCACGGAAAAGCTTATGCGAAATACAAGGATCAAAGCCGCTACTGCAGCATCGGCCCTGCCCGGGCAGGGATTCGTAAAGGGGCTTGTTATTCCTGAAGGCTACAGGGATGAAGACAATATTTTTGTACCCTGGATTTCGGTAGACTATAATTTTCTATCCGCTTTACAAATACCACTTGTTGCAGGAAGAGATTTTTCAAAAGCCACGGGGACCGATCATTTGCAGGCTTTTATCATCAGCGAATCGGCCCTGCGCACATTTAACTGGAAAAACGCACAGGATGCCATTGGTAAAAACATTATTCGTGGAGATTCCAAAAATGGCAAGAAGGGTCATGTGATTGGTGTTGTCCGTGATTTTATTTTTAACCCGCTTGATCAACCTATGGAACCGCTGATAGTGGACGTAAATGTGGCCCGTTTTAATCAATTTGCAATCAGTATCCAGGCAGATCATATCCCTGAAACCATCTCGTTCATCCGTCAGCAATGGAATGAAATATTCCCTGAGCGGGTTTTCGAATACGGCTTCCTGGACAAAGACATTCAAACACAATACCAGAGCCAGGAGAACCTTGGTAAGATGACAGGATATTTTACTGTCATCGCTATTTTACTTTCCTGCATGGGGCTTTTCAGCCTTACCTCTTTTTTAACGACCCAGCGCAGTGGTGAGATTGGAATTCGAAAAGTGCTCGGGGCAGGTATTTCAGACATTCTCGTATTACTCATAAAAGATTTTTTGGTTCTTGGCCTGATCGCCTGCCTGATTGCCTCACCCATCAGTTGGTTTGCCATGAATCATTGGTTACAACAATATGCATTTAGAACGGAATTGTCCTGGTGGATTTTCCCGGCTGCTGGAATTTTAATTTTCCTCGTTACAATATTGACTGTAAGTTACCAATCCATGCGGGCAGCAATATCAAATCCGGTCGATGCAATCAGAACGGAGTGAATAACTGCGCCTCTTACCAGGGAGCATGGCATTCACAGATTATTTTCTGATAATGTTAACGGAGAATGTAGTCAATCGTTCGTTCTTATTTCTTTTGCTCTGCACTGACTGTTCTTTGCAATTCTTTTACTCTGACTGCAGCCACCATGGATGCGGCCAGTAAGAGAACAAGCAACACATAAGGCCCAAAAAAACTGAGATTAGTGATGGAAACAGGAATATAATCAGGTTTTGGTTTTTCCAGTCTCGCAAACGAAGCAGTATTGTCGGTCGTATTCTTCTCCTGCGATTTAATATAGGCAAGAATGCTTTTTATCTGATCATCAGAAAGGTCTGAATGATCGGGCATGATCGTATTGTTGAATTCATTGAACAAAGTCACAGCCTCCTTGTCATTTTTCCTGACCAGGGATTGTGAAGAATGAACAAAATTGAAAATCCAATTCAGGCTATGTCTGTCGCCTACACCTGCCAGGGCCGGGCCTACCACTTTTACATTAACATTGTGGCAGGCTGCACACCTTGACATGAAAATTGTTTTACCGTCGTCAATGGACACACTGTTTGCACGTAGGGCATTAGATAAAACTACTGTCGAAACCAGGATCAATAATTTTCTATTTTTCATTTTCCAGTTTTTTTATATCTTTTTTTAATCGTTCAACGGATTCATCATCCGTTCCTTTATAGTAACCGCGGATTTGCTTGTGAGTATCTACCAGTACCAGTTGATCGCTATGTATAAAATCATTCTCCCCTCCGTTTCCATCTGCAGCAGTCAAATAAAAACTTTTCCTTGCCAGTTTATATATTTCCCGTTTGTCGCCCGTTAACAGATTCCAGTTTGACAGGTTCAGATCATGTTGCCCTGCATACCACTTTAATCGTGCAACATCATCACGCTCGGGATCAACGGTGAATGAAACAAAGTCGACACGACCGTCATTTGCAAATTCTTCCTGAACCTCTTTCATATGCTTCATCATGTTCGTGCATACGGTGGGGCAACTCGTGAAAAAAAAATTCACTACAAAAATTTTATCCTTCAATTCAATAGAAGAAAATATTTTTCCATCCTGGTTTTTGAATTCAAACCCATCCGTTTTATGATGTAGGAGCTGGCTGTTTTCAGTCAGCATGGTGTCCCCGAAAACAGGCAGTTTACTGAATCTGGCCTGGTACCATTGCACCAAAGCGTACACAAAAAAGGGTGTAACAATCAGTAAACCCGTCAGAGGCCATATCGATTTTTTTAAGGCGCGCATGAATTGATTCAAAAATTTATTTTGCTCCGGGAGTCGGATTGCCGGGTAAAAAAGTCGGAGCCGATGGTCCCGCATTTTTCATTACGTCAATCAATGCCGGTATATAAGCAATCAAAATAATGACGAGCATCATAACCAGCCAGGGTTTGAAGCTGTCAAAGAATTTAATCCGCTTTTCTTCATGATAAGACTCACTCTCCGGGAATTCAAGAACAGGTGTATTTGATTTTTTACTGAACACCGTTCCAAAAAACACAATAAAATATAATAAACCCGCAAGTGTCATGATGATTCCTCCAGCCAGGGCCAGCATAGTTGTTGGCACCCATTGGGGATGATACAGTGAATTGGAAGGATTCAGGTAAGTCATGCCGAGATTGGTTCTTCTTGGTTCACCAATTAATCCACCCCACATCAATCCGGTAGAAAAAATCAGCACACCGATCAGCCACAAATAGGGCAGGATTACGTTAACGCGCGGCAGATAAATTTTTTTCCCCTGAAGCGTTGAAAAAAGATAAAGGCTCATTCCAAGAATGGCAAGGAATACGGGACCTGCGACTGTCATATGAAAATGTCCCGGCATCCATGCCGTGTTATGAACCACATTGTTTAATTGATAAGACGCATTGACAATTCCGGTCAGCCCGCCGAATATGAAAAGAATCAATCCGCATATCATGTAGGCAAAGAGATAATTATTCTTGTCGAGATAGGGCAATTTATTCATCCACCCGAAGAGTCCTTTGCTGCCACGTTTCCAGCCTGCATACTCAAGCGAAGCTGCAATCGTAAAAGCAGTGATAAAGCTTGGCATCGCCACTCCAAAAGTTAACATCGACTGAAAAAATTTTGTTCCTCTTTCAATATTGGGCTCGCTGAACTGGTGGTGAACGCCGACAGGAACTGACAATAAAAGAAAAAGAAAAAAAGCAACTCTTCCGGCCAAATCTGAATACAATTTTCCGCCGGCCACTTTCGGCAGTATGGTATAATACATGATATACGCAGGCAGTAGCCAGAAATAAACAAGTGCGTGGCCAAAGAACCAGAATAAGGTTCTTGATAAAGAAACATTCACATCCTTTACCCATCCCATTGACCATGGAAGCAAAAGCACCAATACTTCATAAGCTACAGCGAGCGTACACACGAACCATATTGTGAAATTGACCAGTGTTCCCAACACAGCAAGCGGCATTTTCTTTTCAGGATTTTCCTTTCGCCATTTTACATACATCGCGGCCCAATTGAATAAAGGAACCCAGGATCCCACTATCAGCAAAGCAGCGCCGAGGTAAAAAAACGGATGCGCCTTCAATGGCGGGTAAAAAGTGTACAATACGGAAGCATTTCCAGAGAGCATAGCCCAGGCGGCAAGTAAGGTCCCAATCACCATTAGCCACAATGAAAGCCAGCTTACTGTTTTATTCGGTTCTTTCTTCAGATAATAGGCAATTGTAGCATGCCCGAATGCTACAGCAAAAAAACTGGTAAGCACAATGGCATTGATCACTCCGTGCAAAGTGAGTCCCTGGTAATAATCAAGATGGACTTCACTTGTTTGATGAATCGCTCCGCTCCGGTAAATCGTCTGCATCAGGCCATGATAAATGCCGAGAATGAGTAAGGTAATGGGAAGAAATAATTCGATTAAAATTACATTCTTCAGGGATCTGCTCAGTTGCATATTGATTTCAATTGTTTATCTGAATTAATCATTTTGAAGAAGGATAGTTCACAATTATTTCTGCCTGCATATTATGATGACCAATTCCGCAATATTCGTGGCAGGTAATTTTATAAACTCCGGGCTCATTAAACTTCACCGTGGTTTTATTGATTCCTCCATAAATAGCCATCAGGTTTACATTTTTCTCATAAATATCGAACCCATGTACGACGTCCTTTGAGGTGAGAAAAATATCAACCGTGCTTCCGGCAGGTATAATGATTTGTGAAGGCTGAAATTGCCACATCTGGGCAACTGCGTAGACCTGATATAAATTGGTATCGAGCTTTACCACTTTGGGCTCTTCATAAGTTTTATTGTATGGAAGGCATTCAGGAACATCAATCCGTTTTGAATTTTTGGCATACAAAATTGAAAAAATAAAAAGCGCAGTTATCAGACAGGTCGCAATCAGTGCCCCTTTTTCAGATTTATCGAACATAAAAATTATTTTAATTCCGTTGAAGCATGAGATAATACACACTAAACCATATTATCAATCCCAGTAACAGGAAAAAAGCAAAAAACGCAATCGCGCCCCTGGGTTTAAAATTATTTTTTGATATGTCTTCATTCATAGCTTAAAGAATTTAATAACAGGTTGTTTATTCAGGTGGTAAAAGTATTCCGCCATCTATTCTCTGCTGATGATTTCAGTAAACAATCGACTTGATTTTAATCATATGCAGAGCCTGCCTTTACATCAGGGAAGCTTCGCGGATAAGTATGATTTTCAGCGTTTAATTCTAACGTGTAGCAATACCCCATCCTAATGATTTGATCAGAATAGGTTGATCCGATAAATATTTACAAAAATGAAGAGTGGCAATCAGAAATTATGTCGATATACAAGTGGCATTTATGCCGTTTTCAGATTATTGACAACCCAATCTGCTTTTTCGCGTTTGGGGCGCTTCGGACCGGTCTCCATTGTTTTCAGTTTATTGTTCAGGTAAATTTTTTCAAACTGGCTAACAATGTTGTGTATGTCGTGCTTCTGTACGTATTCAAGGCTCTTTTGACTCATTTGTGCCCTGAGCTGCGGTTGTCCAATTACTTTATTAATAGACTGAGCTATACCTACTGTATCCCCCGGTCTGAATAAAAAACCATTTACACCTTCATGAACAAGCTCAACGAGTGCTCCGGCACTTGCAGCAATGATCGGCAAGGCCGATGCCATTGCCTGTAAAGCCGAAAGGCTGAGTAATTCAGCCGTACTGGCGATGATGAAGCATTGGCTGATCCGATAAAAACAGGGCAGTTCTTCATCAGGTACAAAACCAGTGAAGATAACTCTGTCTGTAATGCCTAAGTAAAAGGCAAGTTTTTCAAGGTTTGTTTTTCTTATCCCCTTTCCCACGATCACCAGGCAAAAATCATTTTCTTTCAATGCCAAAGCTGTTCCTTCGATGATGTCTTCAATATGTTTTTCCGGATCGATCCTACCGACATATAATAAAATCGGTTTGTCAGGAATGGAATATTTTTCCCTGATGCTATAATAACGATCATCATCAGGTGAAAATTCTGAGAGGTCAATACCGCTGGACACGGCAACCACATCTACACCCAGGCGATGACGAATCAGGCTGGCAGCGGTTTCTGAAGGAGCTGTCACGACAGACAACTGGTCGTATACTTTTGAAAAGATTGACCACATCATTTTTTCCAGGGCCTGATTCCAGGCTTTTAACCTGAAAAGTGAAGTAAGGTTCTCGGCCATAAAATGGTTTGTACCGATTACCGGGATATTTAATTGGTTAGCCAGTTTTACAACCACGCCGGCTATCAGGAAATGATCCTGGACATGGATGATATCAGGATTTATTTCACGAAGTAAATCCCTGACCCTGCGGCGAAGCATAACAGGAAAAGGAATGCGGATATTCGGATAGTATAGTGCAGGCATTGAAGGGATGCCGTATACATCTATTTCATCAATTTTATTCTTCGTAAAATTCAGGTTTTGTGAAGGAGCTATAACAATGACTTCATGCCCGTTTCTTTTTAGCAGAGGAGCGATCCTGCGAACAAAATAATAAACACCATTCAGGTGTGGGTAATACGTGTCGGAAACAAATAATATTCTCATAGTTTTTTGATTTTAGAAGAAGTAAAAAAAATCAGGATCAGGGCAAAAGAAAAAACGATAGTGAAGGAAGCAAATGCATTGAGGTATTGATTGATTCGGGCATATGCATTTCCAAAAAGAAATCCGATGAACAGATAAATGATGTATTGCAGGGCTGATGTTGTCACGCAGATCAATATGAACCTTTGGTATGGCACTTTAGCCTGTCCTGCGAGATAAATACCGGCCGGTCCGATACCCAGGATCACTTTAGAGATAGAAATCGTTTTGATTTGGTTGGCTTTGAAATATGTCTTGGCCATGTTTATTTTTTCCCTGCTCACGCCAAGCCATATGGCTATTCTTTTAACAATACGGGGAAGCCCAAAACGACCAAACATATAGCAGAGAGAATCCCCTATTATATCGCCCAGCACGATGATCGGCAATGCAAGTAAAGGGTTGAGAAACCCCATGGAGCAAAGAAATCCAGCGATCACTGCCAGCATCGGCCCTTCGATGATTGCCAAAGCAAACAGGGCGATATATCCATAATGGGTCAGTAAATTAATTATATGATCCAATCCGCTTAATGGGTTCTTCAAAGTTCACTCTCTACTGTTGCCCGAATAATGAGGAAATAATAAATAATTGTAAACAAAATGAATTGGAAGTATTAAGGAGTATACCAGACAGAATATCGGGCGGCGATTTTCTGGTTAAGAGAGCTTACAGAAAGAATAAGAATTTATCCCGATTAATATTAATCCTGCCAATCTTTGTTGGAAGGATGCAGAGAGCGCTTTATTTATAATAAACCTATCCTTTTGTCTATAGTTAAACCCCTTCATCATCTTCTCTTTCGTCCAGATCATTGTGATCATCCCCTCCGAGGCTGTAATAATTATTTTCTTCATCCTCTTCTCCGATTTCCTCATCCTTATCATCGAGTTCCGCCCCGGGTACATCTAAGCCTTCCGGAGTTTCTGTAGTCTCATCACCTGGTTCAACCTTTTTATTTCTCGCATAAATATCTTCGCCTGCTGAGTATTCCGGATCTCCCCATATTTTTTTCTTTTTCCTGATCATAAAAAGATTTTTTGATTTTTTATGAAAGCACCGGCACTTATTTGATCGTCTTTGCCAGAACTTTTTTCAATGATAATATACAACTTCCAAGCCATAATCGGACCAAGCATGGCAAAAAAAATTTTATATGGAAATAATGCAACGATATTAATCATTTTCGCATCTTCACATTTATCGTGCCTGAAAGTTTCTGAATTCCGTTTACTCCCTTCCAAAGTCATTGGTCCCGGCCTGCTCAATTTTATGTCTCAAATATTCCCTTTCTTCAATTCATTGACTGCATGGTCCGCAGCCCTTGCAGTGAGTGCCATGTAAGTGACAGATGGATTTTGGCAACCGCCCGAAGTCATGCATGATCCATCAGAAACAAAAACATTTTTTACTGCATGCATCTGGTTGAACGCATTCAGGATTGAAGTCCTGGGGTCTTTCCCCATTCTTGCTGTTCCCATTTCATGAATTCCGTATCCCAGCGGAGCTCCATTATCAAAATGCGTGATATCTCTAAAGCCTGCTTTTCCCAGCATCTCCGCACCCTGGATCAGGATATCCTTTGTCATTTCATTTTCATTCTCATTCCAATTTGCACTGATATGCAATAGCGGCATTCCCCAATCATCTTTTTTGTCTTTGCTTAATGTGATTTTGTTTTCATAATTAGGTAAACATTCACCCATGCCTGTCATCCAAAAACTCCATAAACCCGGTTCCGATGATATGTTCTTAAGATCCACACCTATCGAAACATTATTTCCGGAGGCTTCAGCTCTTTCACGTGACCCGCCACAAGCATAGGCATATCCGCGCAAAAAGTTCTTTTGTTTGTCGTTCTTAAAATTCCTGAAACGGGGAATATATACGCCTGTTGGTCTTCGACCGTAGTAGTACTGGTCCTGAAATCCTTCATAGCTGGCCGATAACCTGCTGCGGTAATTATGATCCATGAGATAGTGACCCAGCACACCACTATCGTTGCCCAAACCATCCGGGAAACGTGATGATGTAGAATTCAGAAGAATCAGCGCGGTATTGATTGTACTGGCATTAACAAAAATAATTTTAGCAAAATATTCCGTGGGCTGTTTTGTATTGGTATCTATCACACGAACTCCTGTAGCCCGATTTTTTTTCTCATCAAAAATAACAGAATGGACTACTGCAAATGGATGAATGGTGAGGTTTCCCGTCTTTGATGCGGCAGGGAGTGTAGCTGAATTTGAACTGAACGCGGCGCCAAAGGGACAACCCCTGTTACATAAATCCCTGTACTGACAAGGGCCCCTCCCATTGATCTCACGGGTAACATTAGCCGTTCTTGATATGATCAGATTTCTTCCTGGATAATTGCTTTCGATACTTTGCTTGAAATGTTTTTCAACACAATTCATTTCCATTGGAGGCATGTATTCTCCATCAGGTACCTGTGAAAGCCCGTCCCGGTTTCCACTGATACCAACAAATTTCTCTACATACGAATACCAGGGGGCAATATCTTTGTAGCGGATCGGCCAATCCACTCCAATTCCCTCTTTCGCATTCGCCTCATAATCCAAATCACTCCAGCGCTGTGTCCAGCGTGCCCATAGCAAAGACTTACCTCCAACCTGATAACCGCGGACCCAGGTAAAAGGTTTGTCTTCTATGTAAGGGTGTTCCTTATCTTTTACAAAAAAATGTTTATTAGCTTCCGACACTACACCCGCATTACATAGTTGCGGATTTTCATCAATAAATTTCTTTGTCAGTTGATCTCTGTGTGGCAATCCCCAGGGAGGAGTATTGGCGGTAATGTAGTCTTTAATATGCTCTACCATACGTCCCCGCTCCAACACCAATGTTTTCAATCCCTTTTCGCAAAGTTCTTTTGCAGCCCAGCCTCCCGAAATACCTGAACCAATCACGATCGCATCATAAGTATTATCTTCTTTTCCTTTTGCATTAATGTTGGGGGCATGCTCTTGACTTTGGGATCTTGTTGTATCAGGAAATTCTCCCATGGCAAATAATTAAAGTTAAAATTGCATTTGACATCGTCAGAATCAAATACGAATATCATAACATTTTGCGTACAATCAGCCGAAATCAAAAATATAATCACTCCACACTGTACTCTGATTTCAAGAGTTCTTTAAAATGCTCAGCTTCGGTAATTCTGTTTATCTTTAGTAGGGCTTGGGCAAATACATTGTTACGATCTTTGGAAATTCACCAAAAAATATCCTCCAAACCAGCAATATCTTAAACCTTCGATCAAATAGTTCTATTTGATGTGCGCATCTGACTATCAAAATACCAAAACTGTTGTGCGATTAAGTCAAAAGGCTTATGGCCTTTGCATTATTGCAATGGGACTACAACAATTGGCCTATGGAAATATTAATTCCAATTTTTTGCCTGTCGAATTTTCCGCCAATATTATATACCGGTTGATAGCTTATCCCTGGGGAATCGCGTTCACACTTTCCGGAGTTGCTTATCTGATCAACAAAAAAGGTTTTGAAGTTTCATTGATATCAGGTGGCATCTTTCTAATCCTGTTTTTACTGGCATACGCTCCTTATCTTATTTTTTTCGATCCGGAGGGGAAACAATTACTGGAATGGGCGCCGGCAGTTGAGGACCTGGCCTTCACAGGCAGTTCCTTTATCGTAGCAGGATCCTTCCGGACCGATCACAACCACGCGACCGGGCTAATCAGGTGGTTGGAAAAACTCATTCCATTCGGCAGAATATTTTTTTCAAGCATGTTGATCATTTATGGAATCGACCATTTTGTTTATACTGATTTTGTTTCAGCAATGGTCCCTTCATGGATACCGAAACCATTTTTTTGGACCTATTTTGCTGGAGCAGCGCTGATTGGAGCCGGCATAGCAATCATCTTCAGGATAAAAATAAGAATAGTGGCGAGTTTGCTGGGGATAATGATCTTCCTCTGGCTAATACTCCTTCACATTCCACGCGCCCTGGCTGATCCGTTCGTTGAGAGGGGGCTTGAGTTGACAAGGGTTTTTGTAACAATTGGTTTTACCGGTGTGGCGTTTTTGATGGCATTTGAAAAAAGCCCCGGACAGATGAACAGAAAAAATTAAATGCCCGCAATAATTGTCGTGTGAGATTTTTAATCCGGGGACATAAACTTTAGCGGTAATCATACGGACATCATTGTCACTGCAATTGATTAAGCTACTCTAACTAAAATTATTTTTGATTATCTTTCACCAAATAAATTATTCAACCATTCGCACAATTCACCAGCCGCATGAGAGGTTTAATGATGGAATACCAACTCACCCTTCCCACCATTTTGCGAAGGGCCGAAACCCTGTTTGGAAAAAATGAAATCATCAGTCGTCTTCCGGATAAAAGTATTCATCGCTACACTTACCAGGATTTTGCCAGGCGTACAAAAAAGCTCGCTGTAACCCTTCGTCAGCTTGGTATTCGTGAGGGAGATCGGGTAGCCACGCTCAGCTGGAACCACTATCAACATTTGGAAGCTTATTTTGCAATCCCCTGTATGGGAGCAATCGTACACCCGCTCAATCTCCGCTTCAGTCCTGATGAACTCGCTTACATTGTCAACCACGCACAAGACAAAATCATTATCGTAGATCAGGTGCTGTTACCCCTATTTGAAAAATTCAAATCCGCAATAAATATTTCAAGGGTCATTGTTATTCCGCAAACCAAAGAACCCCTGCCGAAAGAATATTTAAATTATGAAGAGGTCGTGGCCAGTGGTGATGATTCATTATTCGAACCTTTCGAAGGAGATGAATATTCTGCTGCTTTCATGTGCTATACGTCGGGAACAACAGGAAAACCCAAAGGCATATTGTACTCGCATCGTTCTACGATGCTTCATTCGATTGCTTTCCTGCTGAGCTGCAGTGGAGGTGGTATCACTGAACAGGATGTGGTGCTTCCTATCGTTCCTATGTTTCATGCCAGCGCCTGGGGTTTCCCATTCTGCTGCACTTTTGTAGGGTCAACACAAGTGCTTCCCGGTCCCTATCTGGATGCCGAAAGTCTTCTTCAGCTTTTCGAAAGTGAAAAAGTGACAATGACCGGAGGTGTGCCCACTGTGATGATGAGCATCCTGAATAAACTGGATGAGGCTCCGCATAAATACAAACTCTTCCTGCGCACAATCGTGGTAGGCGGTTCCGCACTGCCTCGTTTTTTGGTTAAGTCCTTTGACGAACGTTACGGAATAAAAGTGCTTCATACCTGGGGAATGACTGAAATGTCTCCTCTTGGAAGCTCTTCTGTGACGACCCGGAAACTCGCAAAAGCTTCCAAGGAGGAACAATACGACTACGCGATAAAACAAGGCATGCCCGTCCCTTTTGTCGAGATACGCGGGAGAAATGAATTTGGATTTATCCCCTGGGATGGAAAGACGATGGGAGAACTCGAAGTACGCGGCCCCTGGGTTGCTTCTTCATATTACCACGACACAGAACCGACCGGGAAATTTACAGCTGATGGCTGGTTAAAAACCGGAGACATCGTTACAATTAGTGAAGACGGATTCATTGAAATAAAAGATCGAAGCAAAGATCTGATTAAATCAGGAGGAGAATGGATCAGTTCAGTAGCATTGGAAAATTCATTGATGGGTCATCCTTCGGTGCTGGAAGCTGCAGTGATTGCTGTTCCGGATACAAAATGGATGGAGCGGCCTTTCGCATATGTGGTACTGAAAGAAGGGAAGCAGGTTTCACCAGACGAACTTAGGGAATTTCTTGCCGGCAGGTTTGCAAAATTCTGGATTCCCGACGGATGGGCCGTCATTGATGCTATACCTAAAACTTCGGTAGGTAAATTTCTAAAATCTGCTCTTCGCGATAAGTATAATAGGGAGCATTAATAATCAACCAGCGAATAATTTCTTTGACTGGTCTCTTTGTCTTTTATGGGAGAATGATTCGCCCTTTTTTGGACAAGCAAAAAGGATGAAGAATCGTTTAATCATTGATCGCCTGGTACACCAGGGGCTTGAATGTTCTATCCGCTTCGCCAATATGTGGTCCCCACATTTGCTGGTACAGCAACACGATCATATCCTCTTTCGGATCCACAAAATAAGAAGTGGAAAATACACCACCCCAGGAATAAGTGCCTGCCTGGCTCGGGGTTAACCGGCTTCCATTTTCAGAGATGATGAAAAAGCCGAATCCAAATTTATTGGAACTGGCATTTTCTCCGATATTCGGACTGAGGTCGCCAATCTGATTTATTGTCATCAGCCGTACCGTATTGTGCGATAGGAGCCGGACGCCATTGTACTCACCTCCATTCAACAACATCTGGAGGAAAATTGCATAATCGTAAATTGTTGAACATAAACCGCCACCACCGGAAAAATAACCAGTCTTTTGAAGTGGAAAATTCATATCGAGCAATCCACCAAAAGTCTTATCCTGTTTTTTTATTACTCCTGTAGAATCCTGGTCAAAGAAATTCACCAGTCTAGAACCTTTTTCTTTTGGCAGATTAAAATAAGTGTCTTTCATCCCGAGAGGCTTAAAAATTTTCCTGGTAAAAAAATCTTCCAGCGTCATGCCTGACCATTTCTCAACCAAATATCCCAACACGTCCATATTCAGTCCATACATCCATTTTTCTCCGGGTTGAAAAAAAAGTGGCAGGCTGCCCAGGCGGGTCATCGCATCGGAAAGTGTTTGATCCTTTACACCGACACCTCCTGTAACCTGATTCTTTGCATAAATGGCATTTTCTTCTGCAGTGCCAATTGCCGGATACCCGATACCTGAGGTATGCGTGAGCAAATCACGAATGGTAACGGGTCGTTTAGCAGGAACAGTAGTATATGTTGTGTCTCTGGCATTGAAACTGGCCAACACTTTTTCATGGGCGAAAGATGGAATGAATTTGGAAACCGGATCGTCCAATGCAAATTTTCCTTCTTCCCATAGCATCATGACCGCAACCGTGGTGATGGCTTTTGTTTGGGAGGCAATGCGAAAGATTCCGGTTTTATCGAGAGGGGCTTTCGTATCAGCATCATTATATCCATAAGCTTTATAGTAAACAATTTTTCCATGGCGTGCTATCAGGGCAACAGAACCATTGACCCAATTCTTTTTCACCCAATCACTCATTCCAGAGTCAAGACGGGCGAGCCGGGTAGCAGAAAATCCACCTGCTGCAGGAGCAGCCTGTGTCAGGACTTTTAATTGTGCATATCCGGGGTTTGTACGAATGAAAAACGCAAGCAGCGTAAATAGAGTGATCACAAAACGATTCATAATCTTAAAGTTGGATTTTCAAAAATAGAAGATTAATTGAATCCTGCAAGAATTTATAATTAAGGAAAAACCGGTTGTGGAAAACCCCGGAAAAACTGTTTTTATTCAATAACGGTCATGCCTGTTGGCCGATGCATAATTTTTTTGTTCAATTTTCCTGTACGCAATTTATTGAATGATTACTTTGCATTGAAATCTTTATAGTATTGGCGTCAGGCAGATACGCAATTACTTCACATAAATCAGATCAGCATGAGACTCAAAGACAAAGTTGCCCTGATCACCGGAGGAGCCAATGGAATAGGCCTTGCCACCACCGAACGGTTTGCCAAAGAAGGTGCAAAAATTATTTTGTGGGATGTGTCGGGTAAAGGAAATGATGTGGTTGAAAGATTAAAAAAAGAAGGGCACGAAGCGATCTTCAAAAAAGTATCTGTCACGAGTATGGATGAAGTGCAAAAAGCGGTTGCAGAAGCCCGTGAGCATTTTGGTCGCATCGATATCCTAATCAACAATGCCGGAATCACCAAAGACAGGACCCTGCTGAAAATGTCGAAACAGGAATGGGATGATGTCATAGCTGTAAATCTCACAGGTGTTTTTAATTGCACACAGGCGGTCGCTCCGATTATGAAAGAGCAAAATTATGGCCGTATTGTTTCTGCTTCTTCCAATGTTGCCATTCGCGGAAACTATGGACAAACCAATTATGTTGCGACTAAATCCGCTATTATTGGAATGACGAAGGTGTGGGCGATGGAACTCGGTCGTTACAATATTACTGTTAATTGCATTGCTCCCGGGTTTATTCAAACTGCCATGACTGATGCCATGCCCGAAGAAGTGCGCAAACAAAGCATCCCACTGATACCGCTCGGTAAATGGGGGGTTCCGGATGATATCGCTAACGGTTATCTTTACCTGGCCTCCGATGAAGCATCTTTTGTCAGCGGAATTTGTTTAACGATTGATGGCGGAGCTGCAAGATAATTTTCACACGCGTTCAACTCTTCAACTTTAAATCGACAACCATCTTCCTGGCAGTAGCAAAGAAAAGCAGCACTGAAACAAAACTAACTATTACTATTACTGACATTGCCCATCGCAGCGCTTCTACACCCAAAGCCGGTTTGAGCAGATCACTGATGAAGCCCACTACTAATGGACCAAAACCCAGGCCGACAAGGTTGATCACGAGGAAAAAAACGGCAGAGGTAAGTGCCCGCATCGAAGCAGGAACCAGGCTGTGTGCCACAGCAAGTGCGGGTCCCAGGTACATGCTCTGCAGCAAAGCACACAAACCCAAACAGGCCAATGAAAGATAAGTGTTCTGCAGGAAGAGATCTCCAATTACCAAGGGAATCGAAATAATAACAGCATAAGCCGGAACCTTCAGATACCATCGTTTATCTTTTTTCCCAAAATAATCAGTCAGCACCCCGCCGACGAAAGAACCTATTGCTCCTCCGAGTCCGTAGATAAGGCCGAGTGACGCGCCTATTTCAGAACTCTTCATACCGTGCAATCTTTGCAGAAATGAAGGCGTCCAATTCAGCAGGCCATAGATACAAAACACATGCACTGCCCCTGCAATCGCCAGGTAAACAAAGGTTTTGGTTGAATACAATAATCTTAACACCTCACCCAACGAATGAGAATGGTTTGATGACGCTGCATTCGCATCGGATGCACCTCTTCGCGGTTCTTTCACTGTGAAATAAAACAACAACGAAAAAATAATTCCAGGCACTCCGACAGCAAAAAATGCCATTCGCCACCCGAGATGCTGGTTTAAATATCCGCCCGATAAAAAACCTATCAATACCCCGATATAAATTCCTGTTGAATAAACTGAAAGAGCAGTAGATCTTTTTTCAGGCTGGAAATAATCGGAAATCATTGCATGAGCCGGAGGACTTCCTCCTGCTTCTCCCACGCCTACGCCTATGCGAGCTAATAACAACTGAATGAAATTTCTTGCCATTCCAGAGAAGGCAGTCATTATACTCCATAAACCCAGCGAAGCCGCCACAATATTTCTCCGGTTTCCTTTGTCTGCCAAACGAGCAATGGGGATGCCGAGCGTAACATAGAAAATAGCAAACGTAAACCCGGAGAGTAAACCCAATTGGGTATCGGATAAGTGTAACTCTTTTTTTATTGATTCCTGAAGAATGACGAGCACTTGCCGGTCCACAAAGTTGAAGACGTAAACAAGTGTCAACATCACCAGAACATAATTCCGGTACAGGCTACTAACTCGTTTATTGTAAGTATTTTCCTTGATTTGCATAGAGAAATCTAATTAAACCCTGTTCTATGATTAAAAAATATAAAAGAAAGGAAAATTTGTGCATTGTACAATTTCAACACAGGACCGAATTTTTGTTTGAGCGTTCATTGATCTGAAATTAGTGATTTTTATGTTTTATAAGCAGGATCAATCGAATTAAAGAACAATTCGATTTTAGATTGTACCTGCATCAGTATGTAGAATCCGCAGGATATATGAAAACTGATGTATGGAATGTAATGTGGAAAATAAAAAACCCGGCGATTGACAAAGTCAATGCAGCCGGGAATCCGGACAAGGTTTAATGAGGCTAACGATGCCTGATCAGTGCGGACCATTTTAATTCGCAGTATTCCTATCCGGGAAACTGCAGGATAAGCAGAAGGATTTAGGGTTCAGGGTTTATAATTGCAGTTTAAAATTGCGGCAGAAAAATATTGATGGGAAATGAAAATAGACAAACATCCAATAAAATAGATAACCGGAAAAAGAGTTCAACTGAATTCCAAAGTAAATATGGAACCATTACCAGGGGATGAGTTTACTGTAATAGAGCAATGGATGGCCCGCCCGAAATCCCGGATCAGGCTGAAACCGAGTCCGTTCTTACCGTCGGCAGAATCCATCTCCTCAAACAAGGCCCGCTGCTGTGCAACTGAAATTCCGGGACCATTGTCGCTAACAGATAAATATTTCCTGCCGTTATCTTCTGTTGCAGTCCACTCCACTTTGCCATCTGACCTGCCTTTTACTGCTTTCAACGCGTTGCCAGTCAGGTTGCGGATGATTGTCTTAAGATAATTTTCGTCTGTTGTTATTTTCATATGGTCAGACTGGCCAAGCTCGATTTTCAAATGATCGTTGTCGGGATACAGGGATTTGATTTCATCAAAAAGCCTGTTTACCGTTAAAGTTTTTATCTCAGGTTTAAAATTCTTCATCTGCCCCTTGCTCCACAACAGAAGGTCTTCAATGGTTCCCAATAAATTTTCTGCTGAATGAATCATTTTCTGCTGGTGCTGTTCGCGGATATCGGCAGAAAGCAATTGCGGTTCTTCTCTCTGCAAGTTTAAGAAATTGATGAGCCCTACCAATGGACCTCTGAGGTCGTGGGAAAGTATGCCGAAGAAGCGTGCTTTTATCTTGTTGGCTTCATCGAGTTGGGCATTAATAGTCACCAATCGCTGATTCGTTGCTTTACGAGTCGCACTTTGCCTGTAGATGAGAGCCCCGATCACTGCGAGCAGAACCATTCCTGCGATCAGTCCGAAACGGAATCTTCGCTGTCCGGCCATTTCGAGTGCATTGATCCTGTCCTTCTGGGCAGATAATAATTCCAGATTTTCTTTCTCCTGCTTTTCTTTCTGAAAAGCAGCCTGCTCATTCTGCAGTTTCAGTTTTTCAAGATCACGGTCCTTGTTGCTCAGAGCCAGTTCATTTTGCTTGAGCCTGAGTTGCTGCTGCCCCTGCAGGGCCAGCAATTCCTGCTCTTTAAGTTTGCTTTCAGTGATCTGTTGCTGCAATTTGATCTCTGCCTCTTTTTTATCGAATTCGTATTGTGCAATCTTCCGGATTATATTTTTCTGGTTCTCGCTATTCAGGATCGAATCATGCACCTGCATGTATAGACGAAGAGAAGAAAATGCAAGAGAGTAATTTTGCAGTTTTTCAGCTGTTTCGCTCAAGCAACGATAAGCTTCTTCCCGGGTTACCACATCTCCGATCTGGCCGGACAGTTTAATCGCGCTATCAAGCTCGACGATGGCGATGGTACTGCGGTCTGCCGGGCTTATATGCTGTGCACTCAGCGTCTGGTCTGATATCCCGCTAATGGCTACTCCGGTGTTGATCAGGTTATTGGCGATAGCGCGCTTATCACCGATCGCCCGGCTGAGTTCCAGTGCCTCGCGGCCATATTGGTATGATTTTTCATCATCTCCCATGCGATGATATGCGTCCGACATATTCGTTAATGAACCGACCAGCGATCTCCGGTTGTTATTTTCCAGACTGATTGCCCTTCCTTTCTCCAGGTAAGCAATGGCAGAATCATATTTTTTTTCATGGATCAGTTCACTGCCGATATTATTGTACAGAGCAGCGGGTACATTTGTCTTCGGGACAATGGATTCTGTGATTGTGATGCATTTCTTGTAATATTCCAGCGCCTTTTCATAATCCTCCATATCGTTGTATATATTCCCGATATTCTGGGTCGCCGCGACGATTCTCCTCTTATCATTCGTCTGTTCCGATGCCTTCAGCGCAGCCAGCATATGTTCTAACGCCGTGGCATAGTCGCCATTTTGAGAATAAATAATTCCCAACAAGTTATTGGAAGTAATGAGCCCAGGCAGAAAGTTAAATTCCCGGGACACTTCGAGATATTCCTTGCAGGCATCCAGTCCTTCTTTATAATTTGCCTGCAGGATCAGAATGCTGCATTTTAAATTATAACCGTCCAACAGGCCTTTTGCATACCGAAGCTGGCGTGCTATGGACAATTCGTCATCAATGACCTTTAGGGCCCTGACCGGATTGGAATTGGTCAGCATAAATGCAACGGAGATCATCATGCGCACTTTAACCGTATCATTCCGGGGATATTTATTGATCACCGATAGCATGGAATCGACCCGGTTTGACTGGGCTCCTGCAGTAAACCAGGCAATGAGAAAAAACATCGAAACGATTAATATGCACTTCGTACGCCTCATGAACGGATCATACCTTTTATTCCAGCAGATCCTCCACGTTCTTTTTAAATGTTTTGCCCAGTGGAAGACTCAGTTTTCGTATATATACATTGTTGGTATCGACCTTACGGATATAGTGTTTCTGCACAGCGAAGCTCCTATGGATACGTATGAAAGATTTAAAATTTCTTTCCTGTAGCATGGTCCCCAGGCTTCCAAGTACACAATATTTTTTTTGCTCGGTCACGATTCCCGTATAATCTTTTAGGGCTTCCAGGTATAATATATCGTGAAGCTTCACCTTCGTTTTTTCATAACCCTGCTTGATGAAAATAATATCATGACCCAGAGAAAATTCGAACAGGTTTGCTTTTTCTTTTATTTCCAGATATTCTTTCGCCCGCATCATGGCCTGGGTAAACCTTTCTGCACTGAAAGGCTTCACAATAAAATCCAGCGCCGCCGCTTCAAAACTCTCAACAGCGAAATCGGGATAGGAAGTAATAAAAATGCAGACCGGAATATTCAGGAGATTTTCGCGGAGTGTAATTCCATTCATCCCTGGCATATCAATATCCAGAAGTAGAATCTGGACCGGTTCACGGCTGATCTGTGCGGTTGCTTCTTCCGCCGATGCATAAACTCCTTTTATCTCGATAAAAGGAAATTTCCGCGCATGGGCCAATGCAGTCAGGCGATCGATATCATCATCATCAATAATTGCACAGGTAAAAGTCTTTTCCACCCTTTCTTATTTATTAAAAAAGTCAATAGGTTTTCACGGCAGTGGAATAGTGTCAAGCCCCGGAGTTTCCGGCCAGGTTGAGACTGCTCCTTTATTCCTGGAGAGCTTAGCAAGGGTTGGTCAATGGGAGTTTATAAAATTAAGATAGTGCCCCGAGGGCACAAAATTAAGTTGGCTGTTCCTCTCAGAGAGGCTGAATCATTCCAGCTTTTGGAAATTTCAGCACGGCCGGTTTGATAGATGTTCATTGGGAGATTGTTTTCATTCATCTATTTTTTTTATTGTTTGTCTATTTGGCATTTTGGGTTCTTGCAATCCGGTCCAATTTTACACCGGAATCCCGCTGGTTGAATTGGCTTAGCGGACTATCAATTACCTCTAACAAATTTCAGTATGAAAAAAACAGGATTGTTTCTTAACATGATTGCCATCCTGATATGGATCGGATGCAGCAAGACCAATAATTCCCCAGGGCCTTCTTCACCTACAGGTCCAACGGGTCCCACAACACCTACCACTCCGACAATTAGTTCTCTTGTCCCGGATAGTGGAGCTTACAATACCACTGTCACCATCATCGGAACTAATTTCAATACAAATGCATCAATGGATGTGGTCACTTTCAATGGTGTGACTGCTGTAGTAAATAGTGCAACGGCCACACAGCTTTCTGTTACTGTTCCCAAGGGCGCTGGCACGGGTGCCGTGAAAGCCACCGTGGGAGGCCAGACAATTACCGGGCCCGTTTTTAATTACGTTTATACCTATACGATTAGTACTCTTGCAGGCGGTAACCAGGGTGACATGGATGGAACAGGAACTGCTGCTGAATTTTATATGCCTTTTGGTGTTGCTGTGGATAGTTCCGGAAACGTGATCGTTGCTGATGCAGCCAATAACAAAATAAGAAGCATCACGCCTGCCGGAGTTGTCACCACCATCGCTGGTGTCACCGGAAAATCCGGATACCAGGACGGGCCTGCATCCAGCGCTTTATTCTTAGTTCCCACTTCAGTAGCCGTGGATGCAATGGGCAATATTCTGGTTGCCGATGCCGAAAACTACAAGATTCGTGCAATTAGCCCATCCGGTAACGTCTCGACGATAGCGGGTACGACACAGGGAGAAAAAGATGGAAGCGCTGCTAAAGCTCAGTTCGATTCACCATCTGAGCTTACTGTAGACGTCAACGGAAAAATTTACGTCTGTGATGCTCATTATATCCGGTTGATCGATGGAGGTTCTGTCTCTACTTTGTACGACGGAAAAAGTTATACCTCGACCCTGAACAGTTTTACTGCCATCGCGCTGCAGCAAAACGGCAACCTGGCCCTGCTCGATGATTTCGGTGCGAATGTTTTCAGTCTGACCTCCGGGGGAACTTTCAGTGTACTGGCAGGTAACGGCCTACTCGCTTACCTGGATGGTCCGGCGCTGTCCGCTGATTTCAGCTCGGCCCTCGGACTCGCTGTAGACGGCGCAGGAAATATCCTGATAGCCGATGAAGCGAATCAGCGGATCAGGCTGCTCACACCGGGTGGAAACGTAAGCACCGTTGCAGGAATAAATACAGGAGGAGATGTGGATGGACCGGCTGCAACTGCAGAGTTATATTATCCTCATGCTATAGCCGTAGACAGAAAGACCGGAAATATTTATGTGGCTGAAACGATGAGTAACAGGATAAGAAAGATTACTGTGGAATGAATAGTGAAAAGGAATCAGTTAGTTCCGTTTGTGAAGATCAGGTGGTTTGGTTTTGCCGTCTGCGAATACAACTTACCGATTCCGGGAAATTTACCTTGCTTCGACAGGAAGAATATCCATTGCAGAATTTTTTTATTTTTTTGTCTTCAAGGCTTCTGCAAATTTTGAGTACCCGGGACGGGAGTTGAACCCGTACAGCCCTTTCGGGCCACAGGATTTTAAGTCCTGCGCGTCTACCAGTTCCGCCACCCGGGTTTATTGAAACAAAAAATTCCATCCGCCTGAGGCGGATGGAATTTATCAGAGCGGAAGACGAGGTTCGAACCCGCGACCTCAACCTTGGCAAGGTTGCGCTCTACCAGCTGAGCTACTTCCGCATATTGTACATTTAAAGAACTTAATTTTATTAACCCGCGACCTCATCCGCCTTTGGCGGATGCGCTCTACCAGCTGAGCTACTTCCGCAAGAACAAATGTGAAATTGTGGAAATGTACTAATGTGGAAATTTCTTATTTCCAGTTTGCATTTTCATATCTCCACATCCCCATTATTCATAATTTATAAGAACTGATTTTATTTCCAAAAGATGTGAGACCCTCATTTTCGCATTTCCACATTCTCACATTTACACATTTGTTTTCAGCGTGCAAAAATAGGCAATGCAGGCCTTTCCGTAAAAAGTTTTTAATCTTATTTATACTGGGGAGTATAAAGAGTGTTGGAAGGCACATTGACCTCCGGTTTGCCCTTGTAGCGATGAACATATAAACCATAACAACCACCGAGCAAAAAAGCCACTATACAAAACACTTGCAGATAAAAAAGGAATACTGAAGAATTCACCCAGTTGTAAGCAAAATCTTTTAGTTTGGGGTTCTTTATTTCTTGTTCCTGGTCCATAGTTTTGATTTGCCTCGCAAAAATAACAGATTAGGGTAAAAAATCAGCTTTTATTACCCACAATTTCATTAAAAGTTTTTCTACCGCCGATGAAATGAAGCCATACCACGCTTTTCATCAGCCAGCCTTGCATCTTCCCACCTCTCTTAACAGGAAAAACACTTTGCTTTTTTTTAAACAGCAGCCATTTTATAAAGGCCAGATGCGCTTCAAGGATCGCCAAAAAATAGATACTTTCTCCTGCCAGTAGTGATTTCCATGCTGAGACAGAGTCCAGGAAAAAGCGGAAAGGAAGTTTCCATCCCGCCTGCTGTAATGGAAGGTTTTTAGCCATCATGATGAGGTTGTTGCGGAAATTCAGGAATACCTTTCTTTCATTGCCCTTGGGTAATGTACCCCCGCCAATATGATATACTACTGATTTCGGGCAGGCATATACGCTATATCCGGCGAGTTGAAGACGCCAGCAAAAATCAATCTCTTCCATATGTGCAAAAAAATATTCATCCAACCCTCTTAATTCATGATACAACCTGGCTCGTACAAACAATGCCGCTCCGCTGGCCCAGAAAACAGGTTCCGTTGAATCATATTGTCCCGAATCTGTTTCACAAATGTCAAAAATTCGTCCGCGCGCAAAAGGGTATCCCAGGCAATCCAGCCATCCACCTGCTGCCCCTGCATATTCAAACAAATTTTTTTGTTTATAGCTTAAGAGCTTGGGTTGACAAGCTCCTATTGATCTGTCCTTTTCCATTAATTCAATCACAGGCTCTATCCATCCGGATTCCACTTCAACATCTGAATTCAGCAATACATAATAATCTCCGGTGATTTCTTTAAGCGCGTGATTGTAGCCCCCTGCAAATCCATAATTCCGCGACAGCGAAACAATTCTTACCTGTGGGAAATGTTTTCTCAGAAAATCAATTGAACCATCGGTAGAGGAATTGTCGGCCACAACAACTTCTTTATTTGCATATGTCGTTGCCAAAACTGAGGGCAGAAATAATTCGAGATATTTGAGTCCGTTATAGTTAATGATGACAATTGCTACCTTGGGTTGCACTGGATGGAATTATCTAATAATCTTCAAAAATAAGCGGAGCCGGAAGAATTCCAAAGGCAAACATCAAATGTTGAAAAAAATACAAAATCCTTAAGGTTTGTATAAATTCGATACATGATTGAAAGGCAATTCAACTGGAGGCTGCTGCTGGCTGTTCTTGCGATAGGTATTGTGAGCGGTACTGTTATTTATTCTCAATATCTCGCAAAAAAAATAGAATCCGAGGAGCAACAGAAAGTTGAACAATGGCTGGCCGCTAGCAAGGCCATCCTGAATCCTGATCTTACTCTTCCCAATATGATCAGGAATGAACAGCACGCTATTCCCATCATCGAAACCAACGAAAAAGACAGCATTACCAATTTTTTTAATCTTGATTCTGTCAAAGCTGCCAAGGACAGAACTTATCTGACCCGGAAACTAAAAGAATTCGGATCGCAAAACCACCCGCTGGAAATCAAATGGAGCGACACTCCGTATACGGCTAACCGTTATTATTACGGACACACCCCCTTGCTCGACCAGGTTCGTTATTATCCTTTGGTGCAGCTTTTTATCGTAACCTTATTCATTTTTTTTATTGTTTATTCCATCACAGTAAGCAATAAAGCCACCCAAAATCAGGTTTGGGCGGGCATGGCTAAGGAAACCGCGCACCAGTTGGGCACGCCTATTTCTTCACTGCAGGGCTGGATAGAAATGCTGAAAGAAAATGGCACGAAAGAATATATTCTCGCAGAACTGCAAAAAGACGTGGACAGGTTGAAACTGGTGTCGGATCGTTTCGGGAAAATAGGAAGCACGCCGCACGTGGAAAAATCGGACATTGTTTCGCAGATAGAACATATGGTTGAATATATCAAGAAAAGAACAACGGATAAAGTAAAGTTTTCTATTTCCACCCATGAAAACAAAATCATCATGGCCTATATTTCCAAGCCTCTTTTTGACTGGGTGATTGAAAACTTATTGAAAAATGCATTGGACGCAATGGAGGGTAAGGGCGAAATCAACATTGATATTAAAAAAGAAAAGAAGGAAATTTTTATCGATATCAGCGATACGGGTAAAGGCATTGCCCCAGGAAATATCCGCCGGGTATTCAAGCCGGGATTCACGACTAAAAAACGCGGATGGGGATTGGGTCTGAGTTTATCCAAACGCATTATTGAACGATATCACCAGGGTGAATTGTTTGTCAAACAATCTGAATTGGGAAAAGGAACCACGTTCAGGATCGTCTTAAAGTCAGATATACAGCAACCAGGTGAACAAAAACAATCTGAAACAAATCCCGGGCAGATATAAAACAAAAAACTGGTTATTCACCAGCTTTTTTGTGCGGCAGAAGAGATTCGAACTCTCATGGGTCGCCCCGCTACCACCTCAAAGTAGTGCGTCTACCAATTTCGCCACCGCCGCATAAGTACCCTTCCAAGGGGATGCAAAAATATGAATTTAGCCGGCTTTAATCCAACTAATTTAATTATCGTTTCCTGTTCACGTTAGTAAAATCTTTCGAAATCGCAGCTACCATTATTCCCGTAGTGTCCTTAGTTTTGGTAATCATATGTACGTGAAACTCACAATCATAAACTTCTTTGTCCTCAAAAAAATTCACATCCTGCACAATAAATTTAACCTTGGCTGAGTCATAATTTATAGATTTATACAAATGATTCGTCAGCGCTTTTTTCAACTCGCTCTCTACTTCTGAACGTGAAAGTTTTCTTTCACAACCAATGACTGAAACAAACATCAGCATCAAAATAACGAATCTCATGATATATACAATTTTAAAAAAATTGAGCATATTTATTTAGCATTATGAAAGCCGGCCGAAAATCAAAAATAATAAACCATTCAATAGGAAATCAATTGGCTTATTTTTTTAGATAATTTTTCCGCATCGGGTAATATAGCTTTCTCAAGAAAAATATTCATCGGAATAGCAGGCACATTCAGTGCACCTAACACTTCGACCGGCGCATCGAGGAAAGAAAAACAATGTGAAGCAATTCGGCCTGCCAGTGCTTCAGCAAAAGAATTATTTTGCTGTTCTTCAGTGAGCACCAGACATTTTCCGTGTGCAGAAACTCTTTCATACACCAGCGACTCATCCAAAGGATATAAAGTTCTCAGGTCAATGATTTCAACCTGACCCGGGAAATTTCTGGCAGCAGCCTTAGCCCAATATACTCCCATCCCATAAGTGATGATACAACAGGTTTCTCCTTTTTGCAGTCTTGCATGTTCGGGAGACAAAATAATATTTGCTTTTCCAAGAGGCAGAATATAATCCCTGGAAGGTTCCGCTGTTTTCGCATCTTCCGTCCCGGCAACTCTGCTCCAGTATAATCCTTTATGTTCCAGCATGACGACAGGATTAGGATCCAGGAAAGCGGCCTTCATCAGTCCCTTCATATCCGCAGCATTGGAGGGATAAACCACTTTGATCCCTTTGATAGAAAGCAAGGTGGTTTCGATACTCCCGCTGTGATAAGGCCCACCGCCATTGTAAGCACCTGACGGAACGCGGATCAATACGTGGACAGGAAATTTTCCACAACTCAGGTAGGATGATTTTGAGATTTCGGTAACCAGTTGATTGAATCCCGGATAAATATAATCTGCAAACTGGATCTCCACGATGGGTTTCAATCCCACTGCACACATCCCTACCGCGGATCCGATAATATAAGCTTCCTGAATAGCGGTGTTGAACACCCGGTGGTCTCCGAATTGTTCGGCAAGGGTTGCTGTTTCCCGGAATACACCTCCCAATCTTCTGCCTACATCCTGCCCGTACAAAACAGCTTCGGGAAAATCTTCCATAATTTCACGGATGGCAAAGAGAGCCGCATCGACCATTAAGATCTTATTTGCTTTCCCCGGGCTGCGTTCTCCTTTTTCTTCTGTTGGTGAACCGGGCGCGAAAACATATTCAGCAGCTTTCGATGCATCGGGCTCCGGAGCATTGACGGCCTTATTAAATTCATCACTCACATAAGCAGCTGCCTCCTTTTCGATTTCCAGTAAATATTCTTCGGATATACCGGTATCGACTAAACGCTTTCGCAATTGGGGAACCGGATCGTTGGCGTTGTGTCTTTCCAGATCCTTCTCGTCGCGGTAAAATTCCATCCTCACACCACTGGTATGATGACCAAGCAAGGGAACTTTTGCCTGCACCAAAAAAGGGCACCTGTATTTACGCACAAGATCGATCACTCCCTTCATCACAGCATAACTCTCCTGAAAATCACTCCCGTCAATCCTTATCCGCTCCAGTCCCGGAAATCCGGCAGCATATTCATAGGCATCCATGACACGCGATTCTTCAGCCATGGCACTGATTCCCCAGCCATTATCCTGAACCAGATAAATCACAGGCAATTTTTTCAGTACGGCAAACTGAAATGCTTCGCTCACTTCTCCTTCTGTAATACTTGCATCTCCCAATGAGCAAAGAACGACAGGAAATTGTCCAGTATGATTTTTTTCTGCAAAACTATTCAGATTCCTTTCGAGATAAGATATCCCCTGTGCAATACCTGTCGCCGGAATAGCCTGCATGCCTGTGGCACTACTCTGATGAATAATGGTGGGTTTATCATCACCCCTGTAGTTGGGATGAGAATAATATTCGCGCCCTCCTGAAAAGATATCATCTCCTTTTGCGAGCAATTGCAGCATCAGTTGATAAGGTGTAAATCCCAAACCGAGCAGTAAACTTTCATCCCGATAGTAGGGACTTACATAATCACAAGGCAATAAATTAAAAGCAGTAGCCAGTTGGATGGCCTCATGTCCGCGCGAGACAGAATGAACATATTTGCAGATTTGACGGTTGCTCTCGTAGGTTTCTGCCATTGCCATAGCAGTGCGCATCAAACGATAGGCTTTCAATAAAATGTCGGAATCAATCATTGCAACAACCCTGTGTTAGAACAGAAGTCAGCAAGCAGGCAACTGAACGCGTGATTTATTTCCGGTTTTCAGCTTTGCTTACAGGCTATTTAATTTCCAATGACAATAAACTTTCATCTTCAATAAAAGCTTCCAGTTCATCTCCAACCACACATTCTCCCACACCTGCAGGAGTACCTGTAAAAACGAGATCACCAATATTCACCGAAAAGAAAGAAGAAATATACGCTACTACTTTATCAAATCCGTTGATCATTAATCCTGAATTTCCCTGCTGAACCAATTCCTTGTTCTTGTACAAACAAAAATTAATATCTTTTTTGTTCTTGATGTTTTGCAATGGAATCCATTTTCCCACCGCTGCAGAATTATCCCACGCCTTGGCTTTTTCCCAGGGAAGCCCTTTTTCTTTTAATTCATTTTGTATGTCCCTTGCAGTAAAATCTATTCCTACGCTTACTGCATCATAATATTTACTCGCGAATCGATCCTGAATATATTTTCCATTCTTGGATATTCTCAATACCAATTCACATTCGTAGTGCAATTCATTGGTGAATTCAGGATAATAAAAAGGAGTATGCGCCTGGAGAAGAGCGCTTTTGGGTTTCATAAAAACAATAGGTTCATCAGGAACTTCATTGTTTAGTTCAGCGGCATGCGCAACATAGTTACGACCAACACAGAATATTTTCATATTCAATAAGGGTTTAAATAGAAAATTCTTATCAGTTTTCAAAAAGCCTGAAAAGGCACAGGTACTTGTATAGGCATATTGAATATCAAAATAAGTAAATAAAAAGCCGGTATTTCAGACTGAATAATTACGCTAAAATAAAGATTCCGAATTACAAATCATAAGGTTATCTCTAATTTATTGTATTGATTCATAGTCCATTCCATACCCCTCGTGACCAGGTTTTCAATTAATTCGACAGATTTCCCGATTTTAAGTTTAACCAGCGGCAATTCTGATTCCTGCCATTTTCCTAAAACATAATCAACCTGTCTGCCCCTGGGAAATTCATTTCCCACTCCGAAACGAAGCCTTGGATATTCGTCGGTATTTAGTGCTTCCTGGATACTCGCCAGGCCATTGTGTCCTCCGTCACTCCCGCCAGGCCTTAACCGAAGTTTGTTCAGGGGCAACGCAATCTCATCGACGATGACTAATATATTTCCGATGGAAATTTTTTTTTTATCCATCCAATATTTTACTGCTTTTCCACTCAGATTCACATAGGTACTTGGCTTGATGCAGATCAGGGTGGCATTTCTCCATTTGATTTCGGCGACTGCGGCCAGCCTCCTGTTTACAAAATGAGTATTGTGCTTTTGAACCAGGGCATCCACCACATCAAATCCAATATTATGACGGGTACCGTCATATTCGGGACCAATATTTCCGAGCCCTGCTATCAAGAAAACAGACATAGTTTAAAAGTAAACGAATTTATATAACCATCACAGGAATAACAAAAGCCCGGTAAAAGGAACCGGGCTTTTTACCATTAGGGAATGATTATTTTTTTTCAGGTGCTGTCTTCTTTTCGGGTGCTGCCTTCTTTTCGGGAGCTGCCGGTACGGGTTGCCCGGGTGTTGCAGCAGTTGTTGCGGTTCCAGCCGGTGCAGGGGCACCTGCTGCGGCTGCCGGAGCAGTTTCTTCCTGTTTCAACTCACGGGTCAATGTGACTGATGCAATTGGAATACGCGGGGAATTCAGGATCTCATAATTATCTTCCTTTACATCTTCCACCCGAACATTACCATTTAATTCAAGATTAGTTAAATCGACTTCGATATTTTCTTTGAGGTGTTTCGGATAGGCCTTCACCTTCAATGCTTTCATTTTGGTCATTAACTTACCACCATCTTTCACGCCAACAGGCGAGCCTGTAAATTTGAGCGGGATGTTCGCAACAATTTTCCTGTCTTCTACCATTTCAAGAAAATCAACATGATTTAACTCGTCAGTTACCTTATCGAACTGAATATCTTTTAAGATACACTTATAAGATTTACCATCCAATTTGATTTCCGCCAATTGGAAATTTGGTGTATATACAAGAGCTTTGAAAGCCGATACAGGAGCTGAAAAATTCACTTCCTGTGCACCCCCGTAAATTACACCGGGCACTTTACCCTCAGAGCGAAGTCGGCGGGCGGCTTGTTTGCCTATTTCGGTCCTGAGTTGTCCTTCGATTGTAATTGTTTTCATTTTATTTAATTTGAACGTTTTGCTATTTATTGCGCAATTGTGAATGAATAAATAATCCGGTAATACTTCTGTTTTCAAATGCATTTCTGATAGCTACTGCAAAAAGTTCGGCAACGCTCAACACTTTAATTTTGGAACTTTTTTTACGCAGTGGAATCGTATCACAGACTACCAATTCTTCCAACACACTGTTATCTATATTCGAATATGCATTGCTGCTTAACACCGGATGAGTACATAACGCACGAACACTTCTCGCTCCTTTTTCTTTCAAAAGCCCGGCCGATTTAGCCAAAGTGCCTCCGGTATCGCAGATATCATCAATCAGCACCACATCCCTGTCAGTTACATCTCCAATCACCACCATGCTTGCAATTTCGTTTGCTCTTTTTCTATGCTTGTCGCAAATGACCATTTCTGCATTGAAATAAGAAGCAATTTCACGGATGCGGTTGGCGCTTCCCACGTCAGGGGCCGCAAAGGTAAGGTTTTCCAGTTTAAGTTGTTCAATATAAGGGATAAAAATGGCGGAGCTGTCGAGATGATCCACAGGGATATCAAAATACCCCTGGATTTGAGGGGCGTGCAGATCCATGGTAATTATCCTGTCGGCTCCTGCTGCAACTAACATATTGGCAACCAGCTTTGAACCGATAGCTACGCGGGGTTTGTCCTTCCTGTCCTGCCGGGCATATCCATAATAAGGTATAACAGCCACTACTTTATATGCCGAAGCCCTGCGGGCCGCATCGATCATCAGCAACAATTCAAGGAGGTTTTCTGCGGGAGCAAAAGTGCTTTGCACTAAAAACACCATATCTCCTCTGATGCTTTCATTAAAAATGGGTTGAATTTCACCATCACTGAAATGCTGGATGGTTATTTTCCCCATCGGTGCGCCAAATTGCTTGGTAATTTTTTCGGCCAGGTACTGCGATCCTGTACCTGAAAATATCTTGGCTGTATTTTCCATTTTTTTATTAAAGTGTGTAGCGAAGATATAACCGAAAAAGAATAGGTGTCCTGTTCAACACAATAAAAATTATTAACCCCGATGTGGATACAGTTTTACCGTATTCATATCGGGGAAAAAAATCAATCAACTAAAATTCCTAGTGATTGATTGAAGCCAGTACCTGCTGCTTATTAGCGCTTTTTTCAGTATAAACTTCTTTACCTGATGTTGTTTTACTGTTCACAACATAGAAGATGGAAGAACAAACGAAAATGGAAAAAAGTAATGCAACGCAATACATGCCTACACAAAAAAGGAAGGATTGCCAGCCGCCGATTGCGGAAAGGGTGGTCTTTGCTTTCATTGGATTTTACATTTAGTTTTTAAAAGGGTTCGGTTAATTGGGTACATGCACCTTCTTCTGCGGTTGGTAATATACCACTAAAAGGATATTGTATGTACTAAAAATAATAACTAAAATTGGCCGATGCAAGCGGGAAAATACTCAATCAGAACATGGGCAAAGGATGACAGGCCAAGAGAAAAATTACTTAGTAAAAACCCCAGGTCACTAAGTGATGCCGAGCTCCTGGCCATTCTGATTCATAATGGAACCAAGGAAAAGACTGCTGTTGATTTAGCTAAGGAAATGATGCAAATGGTTAAGTCAAACCTGAATGAACTGGGTAAACTTTCGGCAAAGGAGCTCATGAAAATCAAGGGTATAGGAGAAGCGAAGGCCGTTACTATCTCGGCAGCACTCGAATTGGGAAGAAGACGCCAGGCCCAACAGGCCCTCGAAAAACCTATTGTAAAGAACAGCCATTCTGTTGCAGGTTATCTGCAAGCCATGCTAAAGGACAACCGGCATGAAGTGTTTGCTGTTCTTTTTTTGAACCGTGCAAACAAAATCAATCATTTTGAAATTATCAGTGAAGGAGGAATCACGGGAACCGTGGCAGATCCAAGAATTATCCTCAAAAGAGCCCTCGAAGAAGATGCAGTAAATATTATCCTTTGCCACAACCATCCTTCCGGTCAATTGCAGCCAAGCAAGGCTGATGAAGAACTCACGTCTAAAATAAAAGAAGCATCAAGTTATTTTGATATCAAAGTTCTTGATCACATCATAGTAAGTGAAGAGGGCTATTTTAGTTTCGCAGATGAAGGAATAATTTGAGATGGGGGGACGGGATGCGGGATGCGGGATGCGGGATTCGGGATGCGGGATGCAGGATTCGGGATTCGGGATGCGGGATGCGGGATATTATGGGGGAAATTGTAACAATATAGAAAATGAATTACTGTGATCTGGAAATATGGAAAAAGGCAAGAGAAGTAGTCATTGAAATTCATAGTATGACTTTAGCCTTACCGAAATTTGAATTTTTTGAAGAAGGCAGGCAAATCAGAAAATCTTCCAAAACAACCAAGTCTTGCATCGCAGAAGGATATGGCAGACGAAGATATAAGCAGGATTGGATTAAATTTTTGGTGTATGCTCATTCGTCTAATGACGAAACTATTGATCATTTGGAAAATCTCTGGGAAACAAAATCACTGATTGACCCCACTGTTTATCACCATATCAGAAACAAGCTCGATTCGCTAGGCAGGCAAATAAATTGTTTTATTAAAGCAGTTGAAAAAAAACATCAATCTCTAAATTCAGATACACAAGATTAGGTCAACTAAAATTCGAAGATTGACATTCCGGCATTCTTGTCTCCCACCCGCATCCCGTATCCCGAATCCCGAATCCTGCATCCCTCACCCCGCATCCCGAATCCCGAATCCCGTATCCCGTATCTCTCAAGCCTGCGCTGTCGGCCCGCCGAAATTCATGGGAAGTTGTACTTCTTCGAGGTCCTGAATTTTTCCGTTGTTTGATTCAAACCGTGTGATGTTCTCCGTTAGTGCCTTCATGAATCTTTTGGCATGTTGAGGTGTAAAAATGATTCTTGATTTTACCTTGCTTTTAGGTGTACCGGGCATGACATTGACAAAATCAATTACAAATTCTGCGTGGCTATGCGTAATAATGGCAAGATTTGCATATTCGCCTTCGGCTACTTCTTCACTGATTTCAATATTTAACTGATTTGTCGGTTGTTGTTCGGCCATAAAATTCTGTTTGAACAAATGTAGACAATAAGAGAATGAGGAGATCAAATTTTATTGGCACTCAAATTCACCGGGAAAATTCGGGTGAGCGCATTTTTATCAGCTGATTTTAACGGGGATAACTTTTTTGATTATATAGTGGAACCTAATGCCCAAACATTGTATTTTGTCAAAATACAAGAGGGGAATTTTGTAAATTTGCCGTTTGCACATGAGATACCCGATTGAATAATCTGGAGCAATGAGAAAACTTTTTCTTTTATTTTTTTTCACTTTGGCTATTTTGTCGGCTGATTCGCAGCAATTGTTTAACTACTGTATCGCTCCACCTCCTCTTACCGGCTATGTAACAACTCTTTTAAGTTATAGCAACCCCTCGCTGGCTAACTATACATTTTATTACCGGATAACGCTCGAATGTGCCCAAACGCCGCAACTCTTTCCCCTTACTATCATGGATCTCAATTCGCGTGATAAAAAAGTGCTCAGCTGGCATCTTGATTCGGTTGAAAATATTACCGGTGTAATTGATCCCTGCCTCGTCTTTGCTTCGGCACCCTGTCATCAGACCTTTTATTATCACATAGATGTTCAAATGGCTGTTTATGGAGCAGGGTCAGTGGCTGCAACCATAAATTGTTGCCGGCCTTTTAATGCACAGAATATGTTCTATGAAATTCCATATGCTTCGGGACAAATACCCTGTTGCGCGAATGCTGCTTGTTTTGATTTTCTTGGTCCGGTTTCGAATGGAATAGTGAATTTTATCAGACTGCCGGTGCTGCCTCCCGGGCAAATAAACAGCAGCCCGCAATTCACATCGAATGATACCATTTTAAATGTCTGTCAGAACCGTCCTTTTACTTATCACATTCATGCTTCTGATGTTGATAATGATTCTGTAGCCTATCATTTTTCTCCCCCCCGCATTTTTTTTAACGAACATCAGGGAACTTTGCCATTTCCTACAGGCGCATTTAAAGCAGGATATTCAAATACTGATCCTGCGGGCCCTGATCTCTCATTGGATCCGGTAACCGGGCTCATGCAGGGTTCAATACATGACACGGGCACTTTTGTAATTCCATTCAGCGCAGTGGAGTACAGAAACGGGGTCTTCCTGGATTCCATTATGCAGGACCTGCTTGTAAAAGTTTATGATTGCAGCCAGTTGCCAAAACCCAAAGCCTCTATTCCGGATTCTCTTAACAGCTGTTCGGGTTTCGCCATTAATTTTCCCAATAACAGTTCGCCTCTTTATCCGGGCAATAACTGGAACAATACCACTTTCCAATGGGACTTTGGAGACGGAGGTTCTTCCCAGCTGGTCTATCCCTCACACACATACGCTGATACGGGTACTTATGACACAAGAGTAATTATCTTTCCGGGGCTTTACTGTGCTGACACTGCTTATTCCAAAGTGTTGGTCTATCCCTACGTAAAATCTGATTTCTCTTACAGCCAGGATACCTGTTCGGGTCAGCAGATCTTATTCAATAATACTTCTACCTCCACTTCAGGAGACATCAATTTCACCCAATGGGATTTCAAAAAAGATTCTTCTTTGCTTTTCTCAACTTCACAATACAATACTGCCTATACTTTTACAAAAGCCCCGCAGACGTATACAGTAATCCTTACTGTAGGCAACACGAAAGGGTGTATGGCGACGGACACTCAGTATGTCAACATCAATCAAAGTCCCTTTCTCCTTGCTTCGCATGATACCATCCTGACTAAGGGCGCTACCCTGCAACTCCAGGTCAATGATGGCAATTATAATTACAATGGCCAGTACAGCTGGTGGCCTCCCGATGGACTCAGTGATCCTTCCAGTCCTGATCCTGTACTGAACAGCACAACCGACAATACTTATTATGTCACCGTCATCAACAGCTTTGGCTGCACCCTGCAGGATTCCATCGATGTAAAATATTATTCAGGTCCTGACATCTATGTCCCCAATGCCTTCACTCCAAATGGAGATGGGAAGAATGATGTATTCAAACCTGTTCCTGTGGGTATCTCAGAATTCAGGTATTTCAGGGTCTATAACAGGTATGGTCAACTGATGTTTCACACCAACAAGGCAAACCAGGGATGGGATGGAAACTTCAACGGAACCCAGGCCCAGCAGGGAACCTATGTCTGGGAAGTCAGCGGTGTCGATTATCTTGGCAAAACCATCCACAAACAAGGTGCGGTTATACTTATCCGGTAGAATGTGTATGACCGGAAATAAAAAAGAGGTTGATTTTGTCAACCTCTTTTTGCTGTTTAAACAAAATATCTATTTACCTGGGCCCAAGATAAGTCAAAGTATCTGTGGCAAGTCTGGAACTGGGTCCTGCACCCCAGGTGAATGAAATATAGAAAGTTTGGGTTGAAGGATCGTACAGTGAACTGTAACTGGGATCATTCATTGCTCCACCCGGGCTGCTGATCGTTACACTGTTGTCTGCAGCGATAGTAAGCATCGGGTTACCAATACCAACTCCCGTCAGGTCAGCCCACAACTGAAGTGTAGCGAAATTAACTGAATTTGACCCTGAAGTCAAAAGCGTCATTTGCTGGCCGCTGAAGTTACCCGTCTTGACAGGGTCTCCTGATCTCAGCGTATATCCTTTAAAGCTATATATTCCATCCCATTGGTTTTTTACTGCTACATAGTAGAACAAGTGATTCCATTGCTCAATGGGCAGAGATGCTGATGCAATGGTGATCGGTAATACATATGGAATGGAGAGGTCAAGTTTGGATAAATCAATCGTAACTGTTATGCTATCCAATCTCGTTCCGGACGGAATTGTCAAATCCATACTACTGAGTGTATACACACTATCCGGAAGGGGAACATAAGCAGTTCCATTATCATTGTTATAGGAACTGAGACCTGCAGTATCCAGCGCCAGTGTAACCGTAGTCGCCTTTGAAGGCGGATTGACAGAGGCTACGTTTACATAAATGGGCAGGGTAACAGTTGTAACTGTTGGGGGATAGGCAAAAGCAGTAATCCCGTTTCCTGTTGAAGCTGCCAGGGGAAGATCTACTGAAGAGCTCACAGCCGAGAAATCTGTGTAGTAGTTCCCGTTTTTTAAGCAGGAGCTCAGGCAAGAGATCGTAGCCAACAAGCCTGCACTGAATACTATTTTCTTAAATCTATTTATTTTTTTCATGTTTTTCTTTTTTAACTCTCAATTAATTTAACCATCATTAATTGAACG
>DATJWE010000119.1:0-10971 GCA_035501475.1 Puia sp.
ATCAAAAAAAGATGTTGAGAAATTAGGAATTCATATCGGTTCTGTGGTAACCTACCAGGAAGGTTTCGATGAACTTTCAAATGATTATTTCATCGCACGCGCATTCGATAACCGGATTGGTGGTTTCATGATTGCAGAAGTTGCAAGATTGATAAAACAACAAAAAAAGCATCTTCCTTATAGCTTGTATATTGTCAATGCAGTCCAGGAAGAAGTGGGTTTACGCGGGGCAGAAATGATTGCACGCAGAATCAAACCGGATATTGCAATCATCACGGATGTGACTCATGATACCACCACTCCAATGGTCAGCAAAATCACAGAAGGAGACGTGGCCTGTGGCAGGGGGCCTGTACTGACATATGGACCCGCAGTGCATAACAAATTACTTTCAATTATCCAGGAGACCGCTGAAAAAAAGAAAATTCCCGTACAGCTCCGGACTGCTTCCCGGAGTACCGGAACAGATACTGATTCTTTTGCCTATGCCAATGATGGAACTCCATCGGTACTCATTTCAATTCCTCTCCGATATATGCATACCACGGTCGAAATGCTGCATAAAAAAGATATTGAAGAAACGATCAGGCTGATCTCTGAGGGATTGCTTGTATTAAATCCCAAAACTAATCTGAGTTATCTTTAAACATATTTCGCAGATTATTCTGCACCACGAAATCCGGTAATATTAAATCCGGCTACTGATACTGCAATTAGAAACAAATGGAAAAAAAATATATTCAATTTCCCTTCTTTGTTTTTTTAGTTCCTGTTTTTTTTGTCTTGCATGGATATTCTCAAAATTTCGGGTTTATAAATTTCAGCGAATGTTTGCTGCTGATGGTTACATACCTGATTCCAACTGTTGCTTTGTATTTCTCTTTTTATCTGCTATTCAAAAATCATATTAAGGCTTCTTTGGCTGCCGGTCTGCTGATTTCTTTCTATCTTTTTTTTGGATCGATTCATGATTTTTTAAATGATCGCCGGATTTTTTTACACAAGTACATCATTATCCTGCCTGCTTTTGCTATCCTGCTGATTATTGTAATTGGCTGGCTCAAAAAAACGGGGAGGACTTTTGCCAGAACAAGTTTATTTTTTAATGTACTACTTGTATTATACTTGTTGATTGATCTGGGTGTTATTGGGTCTAAGATTATTAATCCTCCGGCAAATAAATTTGCTGTTTATTCATTTGTGGGAACTGATCCTTACCGGGTTTGCCAGGGTTGTCAGAAACCTGATATTTATCTTCTGCTTTTCGACGAATATTCCAGCTCAAGTTCTCTCAGTAAGGTATATCATTATGATAACAATGGACTGGACAGTTTTTTGCACAATGAGGGATTCCATATCCTTACCGCTAGCAGGAGCAATTATAATATCACGCCTTTTTCCATGGCCTCCATTTTAAACATGTCCTATCTGCGGGGTGTACATGATGGATACGCTGCCGCAGAAGACTATGCTTATAGTGATAAGCTGATACGCGATAACGAAGTGATCAAGTTCCTTTCCTATCAAGGGTATAGTATCATCAATTATTCCATATTTGATTTGGCTGGAAATCCTTCGAGAGTGGATGAGGATTTCCTCCCCTTAAAAACAAAATTGATTACTTCGGCTACTTTGTTTTCCCGTATGAAGAGGGATCTGGGATGGCATTTGTATATGGGGAGATTGGCTATCCGCGCTCTTGGTGAAAAAAGAGTAAGAGGGACGCTTGATAATAATAGTCTTTTGCTTGAGTTAACAAAAAAAGAAAGTGAATTAAAAACAGACCGCCCTCGCTTTATTTATACTCATGTGGAAATGCCTCATTATCCATTCTTTTTTGATAAATCAGGAAACCGAAGAAGTGATTCTTTGATGAATCGGGAAACTCCTGATAATACTATTGAGGGATATCTCGGCTATATCCCTTATACAAATAATAAACTCAAAGACCTGATTAAAACCATTCAAAAAAATACGGAGCGGAAGGCTGTGATTATTTTTATGGGTGATCATGGGTTCAGATATGAGAACAGGTATTATTTTCCGGCTTCCTGTTTTCAGAATCAAAATGCGGTGTATTTTCCTGATGGAGATTATAGCTTGTTCTATGATAGCATAACAGGGGTTAATCAATTTCGGGTTGTTTTCAATAAAATCTTCAATCAAAAAATTCCAATGTTAAAAGACTCTGTCATATTTTTACAATAGAAGCAATAGACTAAATCCCGGATTATGATTCGAAATGACTGGTCAATTGAAGAGATACATGAAATTTACAATGGACCCCTGCTTGAGCTGATTTACCGCGCTGCGACCGTTCATCGTCAATATAATGACACGGGTGAAGTGCAGGTTTGTACACTGCTGTCGATTAAAACCGGTGGCTGTCCGGAGGATTGTGCCTATTGCCCCCAGGCGGCCCGCTATCATACGGATGTGTCGGTTCAGGCTTTGATGGATAAGGATGAAGTGCTGCAATATGCACAGAAAGCGAAGCAGGCAGGATCCACGCGTTTCTGTATGGGAGCCGCCTGGCGTGAAGTGCGGGATAACCGTGATTTCGACCGTGTGCTTGACATGGTAAAAGATATCAACTCCCTCGGCATGGAAGTATGTTGTACTCTGGGGATGCTCAATGATCAGCAGGCAAAAAAACTGGCTGATGCCGGATTGCATGCCTATAATCACAACCTGGATACTTCCCCGGAGTATTATAGTGAAATCATTACAACAAGAAATTATGAGGACAGACTGAAGACTTTGGATAGCGTTCGGAAAGCAGGTATCACAGTTTGTTGTGGTGGTATTATTGGTTTGGGAGAAACACATGAAGACCGCATAAAGATGCTGCATGTGTTGTCAACTCTTCCACGGCATCCCGAAAGCGTTCCAATTAATGCATTGGTGCGTGTGAAGGGAACTCCGTTGGAAAATAATCCCAAAGTTGACATATGGGACATGGTCCGCATGATTGCCACTGCACGAATATTGATGCCGGGAACAATGGTCAGGCTCAGTGCAGGCAGAATGGAAATGAGCATGGCAGAACAGGCTTTGTGTTTTATGGCCGGCGCAAATTCCATTTTTGCAGGAGATAAATTACTCACTACACCTAATCCTTCATTCGAGGAGGACAATGAAATGTTTGCTTTATTGGGGCTCAAGCCGAGAGAAGCATTTAAGGATGAGAAAGAGAAAGATCCGGAATTTGCTGTTGGCGTCTGATTTTTTGAGCTTTCAATTCAACAAAAAAATTCCTCCATAGACATGGAGGAATTTTTTTAACCCTTAAAACAACCAACATGAAAAATTTTGTTGTTCTATATAATTAACGTAAGGGCAGAAAAATAGTTTATTAAAGATTTGTGAAAAATCAGACTTGTTTAGGCAAGTGCAAGATCAAGCACCTGCTGCATTGTTTTTACGTAATGGAATTTTATTCCTTTGATAAATGAAGAATCAATTTCCCCGATATCTTTCTCATTTTGCCAGCAAAGAATGACTTCTTTTAATCCGGCGCGTTTGGCAGCCAATACTTTTTCTTTTATGCCGCCAACAGGAAGAACCTGCCCCCGCAGGGTAATTTCCCCTGTCATGGCGAGGTAAGGTTTTATTTTTTTTGAAGTTACCGCCGAAGCAATGGAAGTCATCATCGTAACGCCTGCACTTGGACCATCTTTGGGTACGGCGCCTTCGGGCACATGAATATGAAGTGTCTTCTTATTAAAGACCTCCGGATCAATATCATATTTTCTGGCATTGGATTGAAGATAAGTTAAAGCTGTTGTGGCACTTTCTTTCATGACATTGCCCAGGTTTCCGGTTAATTTAAGATCACCTTTGCCATCGCTTAAGCTGGTTTCCACAAATAAAATATCTCCCCCGACATAAGTCCAGGCAAGTCCTACTGCAACACCTGGCATATGGGCAACTTTATAGAGATCATTGCTGTATTTTGACTTGCCCAATATTTTTTCAACATCCTTGTTAACCAATGTAGGTTTTAATTTTCCTTTGAGCGCAAGTTCTTTAGCCTCATATCTCATAATTGAAGCCAGTTGCCGGTCAAGTTCTCTCACGCCACTTTCCCTGGTATAATCAGAAATGATCTTTTCCAAAATCTTATCTCCGATTTTGAATTGCATATTTTTTAATCCGTGAGCTTCTTTTTGTTTGGGTATAAGATGTCTTTTGGCAATTTGAGTTTTTTCTTCAATTGCATACCCGCTCAAATCAATAATTTCCAGCCTGTCGCGCAGCGCAGGTTGAATATGATTGATATCATTGGCAGTGGCGACGAACAGTACTTTGCTTAAATCATATTCCAGTTCGAGGTAATTATCATAAAAAGTATGATTCTGTTCAGGATCCAGCACCTCAAGCAGGGCTGATGAAGGATCACCGCGAAAATCGTTTCCTACCTTATCAATCTCGTCGAGAATCATCACAGGATTAGATGATTTCACTTTTCGTATGGATTGCAAAATTCTTCCGGGCATGGCTCCGATATAGGTTTTACGATGACCACGTATTTCACTTTCATCATGCAGGCCACCCAAGCTGATTCGGACATATTTTCTGCCAATGGTGTTTGCAATACTTCTGCCCAGCGAAGTCTTCCCAATTCCCGGAGGGCCGACAAAACAAAGTATGGGACTCTTCATATCGCCTTTCAATTTCAGCACGGCCAGGTATTCCAGGATTCTTTCTTTCACTTTATCCATTCCATAGTGATCCTGGTCGAGAATTTTCTTAGCCTTTTTCAAATCATAAGAATCCTCGGTATAATCTTCCCAGGGAAGATCGAGCATGAGGTCCAGATGATTGTAGACTACCGAATAATCCGGCGTACTGGGATGCATGCGTTCCAGTTTCTCAATGCCTTTCCTGAACAAATCTTTTGCTGCAACCGGCCATTTTTTTGCTTCGGCCTTTTTTTGCATTTCCTTTACTTCACGTTCGTTGACATCTCCTCCCAATTCATCTTTAATACTTTTCAATTGCTGTTGCAGAAAATATTCGCGCTGTTGTTTGTCGAGTTCGGTTTTGGTTTTATTAGTCAGTTTGTTTTTCAATTCTGCAAACTGTAGTTCTCTTTGCAACAATTGCATCAACAGATCGGCGCGTGATTTTATATGATGCAGTTGCAATAGCTGTTGTTTTTCGTGCAGTTCGGTATTGAGATTGCTCGAAATAAAATGAATGAGGAAGGAGGGGTTTTCAATATTTTTAAGAATGATCGAAGCTTCGGAAGGAATATTCGGTGAAAGCTGAATGATTTGTGCTGCCAGGTCTTTGATATTCGAAACATAGGCTTCAAAGTCCTGGTCCTTCGGCGCTTCTTCTTCCTGTAAAAGAACAACCTGGGCCTTGAAATAAGGTTCTTCTGCAGTGACCACGCCAACCTTGAATCTGCGCCGACCCTGGAGAATGACAGTAGTGCCACCGTCAGGCATTTTAATGAGTTTGATGATTCTCGCCACTGTCCCAACCTCTTCGAGATCAGACACAACCGGATCTTCAACCCCACTGTCTTTTTGTGCCAGGACGCCTATCAATTTGTCGGCTTTATACGAATCATTGACCGCTTTTATGCTCTTATCCCGGCCTACGGTGATTGGTAAAACGACTCCGGGAAAAAGAACCGTATTCCGAAGTGGCAATACCGGCAATTCCTGTGGAACTTCAATATCCGTAAGGGTTTCGCTGTCGTTTTCGTTAAGCGGAATAATGGGCATGAAATCCATCTCATCCTCAGATCTTTGGAAAAAAGTTTTTTCTTTCATAATCAATGACAAAATAACACCTCTTGATGAATAATCCTATCTTTTATAAGTGAAATCTATACTGTCAAGTTTGATGCCGGAGTAATAAGAGAAAAGGATAAAATCTGATAATTGTAGAAGTTTGGAAATACGAAAAAAACCGCTTTTGGGAATGGAAAATTTTAAAACAAAAGCCTCCTTCTCAGGAGGCTATGTACACAAGATTTGTGGTTATATTATCTTAACCCCTATATACAATTGGAAGCCCTGATTTTTCCATGTGTCCTGGTTGCTCAGGTCGTTAATATTATTCAGCCCTACAAAATACCTGGCGCCAACTCTGAGCGCTCCCAGGTTTAATTGAGCGCCTCCTAAGATTGAAAAATCTCCGCTTTTGAATGCATTAGTTATGCTATATCCTAAATCACTTGGCTGACTCATGAGTATGCCGAACTGAGGTCCGAGTTGCAAACTCAACATAGGAGTAGGCTTAAAGGACAATAATATCGGGATGCTTAAATAATTAAGCGTTACATCCTGACCATAAAACCCGTTATAGATCTGGTTGAAATTATAAGCGGTGGTTGTCTTGGATTGATTCCAGAGTAATTCCGGTTGTATTCCCCATTGTTTAGAAAAGTTGAGCTCAACGAACCCTCCCAGACTATATCCAAATTTGAACCCATTTTCAAATGATTGCCCTTGAATCTGTGTGATATTTGTGCCGCCTTTTACGCCGATATGAAATCCCTGTGCGTAACTACCCGTAATGATCACCGTTAGAAGTAAGCCGGTTAAAACAATTGATTTTTTCATAAACGATTGCTTTGTTTTCAAGTATCAAATATAGATTAACGGATATACTTTTGTTTTAGTGAGCTGTTAAAATATTTTAACAGCTCGTTAATGATTTTTTTGGTGAATTCACATTGGTCAGCTATCCGGCATGATTTAGAAATTCAGGCCTATGCCGATTCCCATGATGCAATGCAAATTATTTTCCACGGAGTTGGGGATATAATAATCTGCGATGAATTGGGGCTCGATATAAAAGCTGCCGATTATATAATCTGTTCTCATGATCAAAGATACCGACTGGAGCATCCAGCCGGTATCGTCAGAAATACTTGAATTGACAGGCAAAGGAATGCTTGCAGTAATTTGCGAATCGAATGAATAGGTTGTATTAAATCCATAATGCTGCGTACCGGAAGTGAACATGGCCTGCGGAGTAAATAATAAAACATCTTTCCGTAAAAATAAATGGTGCCAGCTGAAACTATGCCTCAGGGAAAACGACAATACGAAATCGCGTATCGCTTCCTGATTGGCTGTGATGATTCCCGTTCTCGGCTTGGCGCTTGCCAGTAAGGCATGAATAAAAACGGATTCTTTTTTGTATTCATTCCGGCTTCCCCATCCAAAGCCCATGGAGACAGAAGGCTGAAGCCAGGGTTTTTTCAAAACAAAATTTAAGAATATCTCATTGTTCAGCGGAGTAGTATAGAACGATAAGGAATCCCTGGTAAAAAAATGCGAATATACAATACCGAAGGAAAATGTTTTGTTGTTCGAATAATCATAAGAAGGACTCAATACGAATTGATAAAGATTCATTGACTGGTTGTCATACATGGCACAACCGGTAGCGTTTATTGCAAATCCGCTTTTGTGATAATAAGCGATTGCAGGCAGCAGGGTAAAATTATTTCCCGACTTCAAATAATTGCTGTTATTGGTTTTAAAATCGTAATAACTATTTGCACCGGTTACAGAAATATCCACGAAACTTTTATACATCGTTACCGGTTGTAAAAATTCATCGAGATCCTTATCCAATGAATCCAGCACTTTTTTTTCATAGTCTGTCAGCGTAGAATCCAACCGGAAGTCCTGTGCATTCAAACCATGGTTCAAAAAGACAAAAAGGGGCATTAGAACAGGATAAATTTTCTTCATAATCTCTGTTGGTGACAGCTGCAGTAAATAATGACTGTTGAACTTTGGAAAAGTTTAATGAGGATGAAAAGTTGACAGTGGTCAGTTGGCAGTAAACAGTTGGGCGGGGAACAGTAAGTAACAGGTATTGAATGTTGAATGTTGAATATTGTGTGTATAATTAACCGTCAACTGACAACTGTCAACTTGCATTTTACACCAATTTAATAACAGTGATCTCCGGCAAAATGCCGACTCTTCCCGGGTAGCCAATAAATCCGTAACCGCGGTTGACATACAACATCTGTTTGCCTTCCTCATATAATCCGGCCCATTGTTTATAGACATACTGTACCGGGCTCCATTTGAAACCGGGAATTTCAAGCCCAAATTGCATACCGTGTGTATGTCCGGAAAGGGTAAGATCAATATCCGGATATTTTGGTCTTACTTCTGCATCCCAATGGCTTGGATCATGGCTCATTAATATTTTGAAAGGATATTTTTCTGCTCCGGGATATGCCTGGTACATTTTTCCATGTTTCGGGAAGCGCGCTTTGGCGCTCCAGTTTTCAATTCCGATCAGTGCAATTTCTCCTCCGTTTTTTTGCAGTACGACATGTTCATTCATCAGCAGCCGCCAACCCAACTGCGCATGAATTTGTTTCAGGTGTTCAAGATTTTTTTGTTTCTCTTCCATACTATTCCATTCAGCATAATCACCATAATCGTGATTGCCCAGCGTGGAAAAAATGCCCATTGGTGCTTGCAAACGATTAAATACATCCATGTATTCCTGCATCTCATCAGCTTTATTATTTACCAGGTCTCCGGTGAATAAAATAAGATCCGGTTTTTCCTTCAGGATTTTGTCAACTCCTTTTTCTACTGCCTTTTTATCGGTAAAACTGCCTGAATGAATATCAGATATCTGAACAATTTTTATCCCTTTGAAAGATGGAGGCAGATTATCAAACGATAAACTCATGCGTCTCATCTTATAATTGTATTTATTACTGAAACCATATACCAGCGTAGAAAAAAGGCCTCCGCCAATTCCCAGGCCCAGCCAGCTGAGAAATACGGACCTCGTAACGCCTTCACCACTGAGATTTTCCCCTTCTGTATTTCTGAAAAATAATTTACCGCTTGCCCATTGAATCACTCTCCGGATATCATCGAGCAGGAAAAAAACAGTCGCCAGCAATTTGGCAAAAAAAAGTCCGATTATAGTTGCAAAGAGGTAATTCCTGACAGCTCTTGGCCATTCATCGAAGTTGACCAGGGGAAGCAGGGCAAGGATGATAATGGCTCCGATCGAAATTCCCCAATAACTGCTGTAAATAATAATTTTTGTTTTTGACGAACTTCCCTGGCTGACCAGTTTGATAGCCTGGAATACATAGAGATCGAGAGATGCCATGATGAGAATGATGATCCATATAAATCCTGAATTGCGCATGATATAATGTTAATTTTTAATTGAAGTATTTTAAGTCAATGGTCAATGGTCAGTTGGTCAGTAATCATTGGTCAGTAGTCATTAGTCAGTAGTGAGTTTTGAGTAATAAATTGTCAACGAACTCTTAACTTTGAAAAACATTGCTTATTGTCTATTGCCTATTGACCAATGACTACTGACCAATGACTTCTTCTGATTCTTCTCAGAACGTTACAAATTCTTCCAGCTGCGTATTGATTGCTGTCAGCGTATCCGGATCGAGCATATCCGAACCATTGAATAATTTGTCGATGACGGATATTGGCAATTTATTCGGATGAACCACTACGCGCATATAATGCAGAATGCCCGTTAGATGTTCCATTCCCCTCAGGTTGCCGGCTCTTCCTGTTGAAACGCCTGTCAACAGTGCTTTTTTCCCTGCCCACACTTTTCTTACATCCGATATGTCGAACATGGATTTCAGGACACCCGGGATACTCCCATTGTACTCGGGGGATACAAAAATAAATTTTTGCGCAGGGATCAGCATTTCCTTTTCAATCTTTTCAAACTCCGGGTTTCTTTCTAATACATTTAATCCTTCCAGTGACAGCAGCCTTGCTTCAATATTTTTTTTATCTAGCAACTCCTTGTATAGCTGTGAAACTTTGATGGTATTGCTATCGTGCCTGTTCGTTCCTGAGATAATAAGATACATTGTAATAGCTGTTCTGTAACAATCTGTGGAAATGAATGTTCACGCAATTTATGACGAAGCTGTATTTTTGTCAATTATGAAATAAAAACCGCTGGATTCAGTTTTTTGGAGCAAATCCCGGGAACTATAAAACGGTAGGCAAAACTGTATGTATTTGGGCAAAACTAAATTTTGCCGTTTTGTCAATAGGATACATCTTTACGATCAGACCAAAACAGGAAACAGTTACTGAATTTATTCGGATCGACAATAAAATTATAAATTCATTCTATCAGGATCAATCGTATGGGAAGAGTAATCGGCGTAGCAAATCAAAAGGGCGGAGTGGGGAAAACCACATCAGCCATTAACCTGGCCGCCAGTCTGGCCGTGCTGGAATTCAAGACCCTGCTGGTAGATGCGGATCCCCAGGCGAACAGTACCACCGGCGTAGGCTTTGATTTGCATAATATCACCCAAAGCCTGTACGATTGCATGGTTAACGGTACAGATGTAAAGGATGTAATCCTGAAAACTGATATCCCACATCTTGAACTCGTCCCTTCACACATAGATCTTGTCGGAGCCGAAATAGAAATGATCAATTATCCCAACAGGGAAAGTGTGCTGAAAAGAATTTTGGAACCAGTAAGGAATGACTACGATTTTACTATCATTGATTGTTCACCTTCATTGGGATTGATTACAGTGAATGCGCTGACAGCAGCTGATTCGGTAATCGTTCCCGTACAAACAGAATTTTTTGCGTTGGAAGGATTAGGAAAACTGCTGAACACGGTGAAGATCGTGCAAAGCAGACTGAATCCCGACCTGGTCATTGAGGGGATCCTGATGACCATGTATGACGGCCGGTTGCGTTTGTGTAACCAGGTGGTTAGTGAGGTTCGCAAGCATTTTGATGAGATTGTTTTCAATACAATCATTCATCGTAATTCAAAACTAAGCGAAGCCCCAAGCGTAGGAAAACCGGTTATATTGTATGATGCATACAGCAAGGGAGCCGTGAATTACCTGAATCTCGCTAAGGAAGTGCTGCAGAAAAATAATTTGACCAGGATAAAACAGGAAGAAAGAATATTGGAATGATGTCGAATGAGACCGGCTTG
>DATJWE010000120.1:0-7922 GCA_035501475.1 Puia sp.
TGCGAAAACTGGACACCTGTGGTGAAGGCCATAAACTCATTTCCTTTTCCATCCTCGGCTTCCACGTAAAAATTCAGCACTCCACCACTTGAAGTATCCCAGGTAACCCTGGATCCGGACTGAGAGCTGAAAGGTTGTGTCAGGTCGCCATTCATTGTAAAGGTTGAGTCCCCGGCTTTAAATGTAAATGTCGCAGGACCGGAGGAATTGTTGCTGCTCGAGTTGCTTTTTGAACAACTCATGAAGATGCAGAACAAAATAAATGGGATCATGATGTTCAAAAGAGTTATTTTTTTCATGTAGCGGATTTTTTTACATTTCAATTATAGTTTTTTTGCGCCATAGATGAAAGAATAATGGGATTTTTTTTGAGAAATTGATTCAGCACATACGGTTCATTGGTGATGAGATCCTCTTAGTAAATGAAAACTCTTACTATGAGGCATAACCGAAGTCGTTCAAGAGGCAGAAGAATTCTCTTTGAAATCTTCCTTTGCCAGGCAGAGGGGAAATTTGTTGATATTGATGAGCCTAAAAATAAGAAAGCCCTCTGTGGAAACAGAAGGCCATCTAACGATTGCTTGCCATATGAAAGATCTTTCAAGACATATTAACCAATAAGCGACTTAAGATTTTAAAAATTATATTAAAATAAATTATATCTTTTTAGGTGACAGCTATTTCAACAAAAATACAGAAAAGATAGAATCTTGAATAATATTTTTCATCTATTTTATACAAAATATAAACATTCAATAATTTTTTAATTTGTGGATTCTGCGTATGCATGTTTAACAGGTTTGGATTGATAAGCTTCTAATGCTTTTTCCAGGCAATCCATGGCTTCATTTAAGGCATCAGTGTTAAGCACATATGCAAGCCTTACCTCGTTTTTGCCCAGGCCTTTCGTTCCATAAAAACCAGTGGCCGGAGCAAGCATTACGGTTTGATTCTGATATGAAAAAGATTCCAGTAGCCATTGGCAGAAAAGATCTGAATCATCAATCGGAAGCCGGGCAATAGCATAAAAGGCACCCCCCGGATTCGGGCAAAATACACCGGGCATGGCATTGAGGCGTTTCACAAGTAAATTTCTTCTTTTCAAATACTCTGCTCTGGTTATATCAAAATAATCATCCGGAAGATCTACTGCTGCTTCACCCAATATCTGGGCGAATGAAGGCGGACTCAGCCTGGCCTGCGCAAATTTCAACACCGTGTCCAGCACTTCCTGATTTCTTGTGATCAGTGCACCAATACGTCCACCGCAGGCGCTGTATCTTTTCGAAATGGTATCCATCAGCACCACGTTGTCATCGATTCCTGCCAGCTGCATCGCACCTGTGTGTTTTCCTTCATAACAAAACTCACGGTAAGCCTCATCCGAAAAGAGATAGAGCTGATGTTTCGCCACAATCTGCTTCAGCGTTTCCATTTCTTCCCGGCTGTATAAATAGCCGGTCGGATTGTTCGGATTGCAAATCAGGATCGCTTTTGTTTTCGGTCCTATGGCTTTTTCAAATTCTTCAATCGGCGGAAGCGCAAATCCATTTTCAATATTAGAGGTGACTGGTTTTACGGTTATTCCTGCTGCAACAGCAAATCCATTGTAGTTTGCGTAGAATGGTTCAGGTATGATGACTTCGTCGCCTGCATCGAGACAACTCATTAAACCAAACAGAATAGCTTCCGATCCACCGGTGGTTACGATAATTTGTCGGTAATCAATATTTATCCCTGCTTTCTTATAATAGCCAACCAGTTTTCTCCGGTAGCTTTCATTCCCGGCACTATGACTGTATTCGAGAATTTTAAAATCAGAATGCCTGACTGCATCCAATGCGGCTTTGGGTGTTTCGATATCAGGTTGGCCAATATTCAAATGATATACGTGAATACCTTTTTTCTTTGCTGCTTCTGCATAAGGAACCAGCTTTCTTATCGGTGAGGGAGGCATCTGCTGTCCCCGGTTACTAATGGTTAACATCCTGCAAAATTAAAGAAACAACGGGCAAAGACAAGTAGCCGAAAACACCCGATTTGATTCTTAAAAAAAAATCCCCTTTCGTGCAAGGGGATGATAAAGTTGAGTAACGTTGAATTAATGAGAACCTGATTTACCAGATTTGCCTGCTTTTTCAGCTTCATATTTCGTATATGCATCAGCAGTTAAGACTTCACCTGAAATTCTTAATTGCAGGGGCAGGTCTATACCGGCAACCTTGATGGTAATTGTTTTGTTGAAAGGACCGGGAGCAGCTGCATTGAATCCAGCAGTGATTTTGTCTGTCTTTCCCTGGCCGATGGCGCCTTCCGGTTTTATCGGAGTTGTACATCCACAGGATGGAGTGGCAGATTCTATCACGATGGGAGCATCACTGATATTTGTAAAAGCAAAATTATGTGTGACAGGAACGTTCTGTTTAATCTTACCAAAATCAAAATTCATTTCCTGGAACTTGACCACGTCTTCTGCTTTTTTTTGCTGGGCGAATAAACCAGCAGAAAGAATTAAAACACCTGCTAATAGGAATACCCTTTTCATACTTATTGGTTTGTTTGTTTTAAAAAATGAACAGATGCATTCTCCGGCGCTGAACTCGCCGGCAGTTTATACACTTCACCTGTAATCGTCAAAGTTTTTGTCTGGGTCCCATTGTAAAAAATGGTCACCGCTTTATTGAAAGTTCCTTCCGCAAAGGCATTATAGCCGACTTTAATATTCGCACTACTACCTGGTGCGATCGCATCCCTGCTCCATTCCGGCGTAGTGCAGCCACAGGAAGCCTGCACATTATCGAGTTTCAGTGGATCTTTTCCCGTATTTACGATTTCGAAAGTATAAGTAGCCGGACGACCCTGTGGTATTTTACCAAAATTATGGCTGGTTTCTTTTAAGACCAGTACATCCGGTTTGGCAATTTGAGCAAGGGAAGTATTGGTCGGATTAACAGTGGTGGTTTGTGCTCCGCATATCCCGGCGACCAGGACCGTAAAACTTGTTATTATTAGTTTCTTTTTCATAGTTTGCATGAGAATCTGCCCTAAAATTACATAGTAAACGCCACCTTTACCAATAAATTTTAAATGGTTTTTATTTTTTGATAAATGGGGTTGGCCGGGGCATCAACGGATAAAACTAATTTTGCCATATGGAAAATCTTTCTCCAAACGAAACATTGGCATTGGAAAAACTATCGTTCGAAAAATTCAGGGAAGAAGTCCTTAAGGATTATCGTACGGCCTGCGAAAGCCGGGAGGTCAGCCTGTTGGGACGCAAAGAAGTGCTTACCGGCAAAGCAAAATTCGGAATTTTTGGAGACGGAAAGGAAGTACCACAGGTTGCACTGGCAAAATTTTTTAAGCCCGGTGATTTTTATGCGGGATATTATCGCGATCAGACCCTTGCTTTTGCCACGGGCATTGCTACTATAGAAGAATTTTTTGCCCAGCTTTATGCTGATCCGGATATAAACAATGACCCACACAGTGCGGGTCGTCAGATGAATTCGCATTTTGCATCGCTTTTTATTGACGAGCAGGGAGAATTCGTGGATCTGGTCAACAGGAAGAATTTTACTGCAGGATTAGCGCCCACTGCGGCACATATGCCAAGGGCGCTTGGACTCGCCTTTGCTTCCAAAGTTTTCAGAGAAGTAAAAGAGCTGGGTGAGCTAAAACAATTTTCCAATAACGGCGGCGAGATTTGTTTTTGTTCGATCGGGGATGCATCAACCAGTGAAGGACATTTTTGGGAAACCATGAATGCGGCCGGTGTCTTGCAGATCCCGCTGGCTGTTTTTGTTTGGGATGACGGATATGGAATTTCAGTTCCCACCAAATATCAAACCACCAAAGGATCCATTTCCGAAGCCATCAAGGGTTTTCAGAAAAGAGAGGGAACCAACGGGATTGATATCTATAAAATTAAAGGATGGGATTATGCCGGCATGTGTGAATTATTTGAAGCGGCTATTCAAAAAATACGCCTGACGCATATTCCGGCTTTGTTTCATGTCGAAGAAGTTACCCAGCCGCAGGGGCATTCTACTTCGGGTAGCCATGAACGATATAAATCGCCGGAACGGCTTGAATGGGAAAGAAACTGGGATGGAATTAAAAAGATGAAAGAATGGATTGTTGACAATGCACTCGCCAGTGAAGAAGAACTGGATGACATTGAATCGGAATCCAAAGATTTTGTCAGGGAATGCAAGATGCAGGCCTGGGAAAAATATGAAGCGCCTATCAAAGCGCAGGTGAATGCTACAGTCGGCCTGATTCATGAGGCAGGGATTACCGAAACAGATCAAAAAGAAGAGCTTGAAAAACTTTCAGCAGAATTATCGGCGAATCGGGAACCTAACCGGCGGGATGTCATGCGCACCCTTCACCAGGCACTGCTGCTTATGAATCATGACAAGAGCAGGACACCGGCAGAAAGTTATTATAATCAATTGTTGAAGGAAAATAAATCGATTTACAATTCTCATTTATATCATGAAGGGGCAAAAAAAATTTCTCGGATCCCGGAAATAAAACCAGAGTATGATGAAGATGCTCCGCAGATTAACGGGTATGAAATCCTGAACAGGTATTTTGATGAATTGTTTTCGAGCAATGAGAAGGTGATTGCTTTTGGTGAAGATGTCGGACAAATAGGAGATGTGAACCAGGGATTTGCCGGATTGCAGGCTAAATACGGATCGGGCCGGATTTTTGACACGGGCATTCGTGAACTGACCATCATCGGCCAGGGTATCGGACTTGCTATGCGTGGACTTCGTCCGATCGCGGAGATTCAATACATCGATTATTTATTGTACGCTTTGCAACCCTTAAGTGATGACCTGGCTTCATTGCAATACAGAACAGCCGGCAGACAATCAGCTCCGTTGATTGTACGTACACGCGGACATCGCCTGGAAGGCATCTGGCATAGTGGATCGCCCATGGGAGCAATTGTTCATTCTCTCAGGGGATTACACATCTGCGTTCCCAGAAATATGGTACAGGCCGTGGGAATGTACAATACCCTGCTTCTCGGTGCTGATCCTGCGCTTGTTGTTGAGTGCCTTAACGGATACCGCCTGAAGGAAAAACTCCCTGCTCATTTATTAGGGTATACAGTACCGTTAGGCACACCCGAAATTATACGGGAAGGAGAAGACGTTACAGTGGTTTCCTATGGTTCAACGCTTCGCATTGTGCAGGAAGCAGCAGAAATACTGGAGTCGAAGGGAATCGGCTGCGAGATTATCGATGTACAGACCCTGTTGCCTTTTGATATCCATCATAGCATATTGGAGTCGTTAAAAAAAACAAACCGGATCGTATTTATCGATGAAGATGTTCCCGGTGGCGCGGCAGGCTATATGTTCAATAAGGTTATGGAAGAACAGGGTGGCTACCGCTGGCTGGATGTGGCACCCAGAACGATCACCGCAAAAGCCCATCGGCCTGCTTACGCCAGCGATGGCGATTATTTCAGCAAACCCAATGCAGAAGAAATGATCGACGTGATTATGGAGATGATGAGGGAATAGGCGATGAGGCAATTTCCAACTTGAATATTGTATATTGATTATTGAGTGTTCATGCTCAGTAAATAATCAATATTCAACACTCAATATTCAAGTCAATTGTGCTCTTTAATGTCCATTGCTCATTGCAGATTATGAAACACCTTCTGCACGTCATCATCCTGCTCTAGTTTATCAACCAGTTTCAATACTTCCTGTGCCTGGTTTTCGGGCAGATTAATTGTATTGGCAGGGATCCATTCCACTTCAGCGCTAATAGGAACAATATATTTTGCTTCAAGTGCTTTCTGCATATTTCCAAAATCACTGAAAGCCGTCCGCAGAATCAATACCGGTTCATTATTCTCACCCATCCCTTCTCCCATTTCCTCCAAACCATGATCTATCAGCTCGAGTTCCAGGTCATCCTGGTTAATGCCTTCCGGTTTCAATTTAAATACGCCCATTTTTTTGAATTGAAAACTGACACTTCCGCTGGTGCCCAGGCTGCCATTGCCTTTGGTGAAATGTGATCTGATATTGGCAACAGTGCGTGTAGGGTTATCGGTCGCGGTTTCTACAAGGAGAGCGATTCCGTGGGGAGCATATCCTTCATACAAAATTTCTTCATAATTATCCATTTCTTTGCCCATCGCTCTTTTGATGGCGGCTTCCACACGGTCTTTGGGCATGTTTACGCTTTTGGCATTCTGAAAGCAACGACGCAGCGCAGGATTGGTATTCGGATCGGGACCGCCGGCTTTCACGGCAATAGCTATTTCTTTCCCAATTCGCGTAAACTGCTTCGCCATCCGGTCCCACCTGGCAAACATCGTGGCCTTGCGTACTTCAAAAATTCTTCCCATTGTAATTGTAAGATTTTTGATAAATAGAATCTGATCATTTGTGATCAAGGGATTGCAAATTTACAGCATCCTTTTTTACAAAAAGAAAACCGCCCGAAGGCGGTCAAAAGTTTTTTTAGTCAAAATCAGAACTTTTGGGAATAATGTCTCCCGGTCTTCCAAGTTTGCTTTTCTTCTTACCATAACCAAAGTAAATAATCAACCCTACCAACATCCATCCGAATGCACTGAGCTGCGTAGTGCCGGGCAAACCAACAATCATGGCCAGGCAAACAATCATTCCCAGGATAGGCACCAACGGCACCAGCGGTGTTTTAAATGGACGTACCAATGCCGGATCTTTTTTTCGCAATATCATTACGCCCAGGCAAACCAAAACAAATGCAAACAGGGTCCCTATCGAAGTCAGATCACCGGCAATATTGGAAGGAAGGAAAGCAGCAAATAATCCAACAAAAACAAAAAGTATCATGTTGCTTTTATAGGGCGTTCTGAATTTTGGATGAAGGTCTGAAAATACTTTGGGCAGCAATCCGTCTGTCGACATCGTATAAAATACTCTTGATTGGCCGAGAAGCATGACAAGAATTACCGACGAAAATCCAAGCAGAATCGCAATTGTGACAAGTGTGGCGAGCCATCCATAACCAATCATGTAATGGTCGATAGCATAAGCGACCGATGCTTCTTTACCTGCTTTTATAAAATCTGTATAGGGAGCAACGCCTGTGAGCACATATGAAAACAGGATATATAAAATAGTACAGATAACCAAAGAACCTAAAATACCAATCGGCATATCTTTTTTAGGATTTTTTGATTCCTGTGCTGCAGTGGAAACTGCATCGAAACCGATAAAAGCAAAAAATACAATTCCTGCTCCGGTCAGGATACCTCCCCATCCGTGATGAAAAAAAGGAGCATAGGAATAGAAAGAACCATCAGGTTCAGCAGCCGGTGGTGCATCAGCAGGAATTACATAAGGGGTATGGTAGGATGGATTGATGAACTTCCACCCAATCACAATAAACACCAGTACAATAGCTACTTTGACTATTACAATGATGGCATTGACGGTTGCGGATTCGCTTGTGCCTTTTATGAGCAATAATGACAATAATAGTAAAATAAAAAGAGCAGGCAGGTTAATAATGCCATGATGAAGGACACCACTTAATTTAATTGTTTCCAGCGGTGAATGGCACCACTCAAAGGGAATTGATTGTCCCAATAATCGATTTGCATATTCGCTCCAGCTGATGGAAACAGTTGCTGCACCCAAAGCATATTCGAGTATCAGTGCCCACCCTATAATCCAGGCCACCAGTTCACCCATGGTAGCATAAGCATATGTATAAGCGCTTCCGGCAATAGGAATGATTGAAGCAAATTCAGCATAACACAATCCGGCGAATGCGCAACCCACTGCAGCAATGATAAAGGAAATTGTTACGGCAGGACCCGCATGCTGTCCCGCCGCTGCAGCTGTTCTTACAAAAAGCCCGGCCCCAATAATTGCTCCGATCCCAAGTGC